>NZ_JAGWCT010000001.1:0-134190 GCF_020657815.1 Clostridioides sp. ZZV15-6597
CTATGTTGCAGTAACTATATTGTACAGATTTTTATTATTATCTAATTATTGATTTTAATTTATGTTCTTAATTACTGTTATTAATTTCTAATTTAAATTCCTATAACTATAGTGTTTTATCAAATATATCTCAAAAACAATTTATTTTTATGGTAATACTTGGAAATTATTTGTATCAAATATGCTATAATAAATAATGTTTAAATTTAAAAACTCATAAAAAATAGATTCTAATTTAAAAAATATAAATTAATTTTATTTAAATAAGAAATTCAATTAATGATTAAAAAGGAGGAAATTGCAATGACTGAATTGAATGGCCAAACACTTGATATTTTAGCAAAAAATATAGAAGAAATAAAATATTTATTCCCAGATGTATTTACAGAAAATAAAATTGATTTTGATAAATTAAAACAAATTTTAGGAGAATATGTAAATGATAATGTTGAACATTACAATTTTTCTTGGAACGGAAAAGGGAAAGCATTACGACTTGCACAATCACCATCAACTGGAACCTTGCGTCCAGATAAGGAAGAAAGTGTAGATTGGGATAACACAAAAAATTTGTACATAGAAGGTGATAATTTAGAGGTTTTAAAACTTCTTCAAAAAAGTTATTATGGTAAAATAAAAATGATTTATATTGATCCTCCATATAATACAGGTAAAGACTTTGTATATCCTGATAATTATCAAGATAACTTGGAGAATTATTTACATATTACTGGACAGTCTGGAGAAAATGGATCAAAAATTTCAACTAATACAGAAACTAGTGGTAGATATCATACAAATTGGCTTAATATGATGTATCCTAGATTAAGACTAGCAAGAAATTTATTATCAGATGAAGGAGTTATTTTTATCAGTATTGATGATATAGAAGCTGCTAATTTAAAAAAAATATGTTGTGAAATATTTGGAGAGGATAATTTTGTAGCAGATCTGATTTGGCAAAAGAAATTTTCACGATCTAATGATGCAACATATTTTTCTACTATGCATGATCATATTTTTTGTTTCTGTAAATTGAATATAAAAACAAGTGAAAATGGATGGAAATTAGGTTTACTGCCAAGAGGTTCAGAAATTCCTGATGGATATTCAAATCCTGATAATGATTATAGAGGGGTATGGACATCAGTAGTTTTATCAGCTAAATCTGGTTCGGAGAAACTTATTTATGATATTATAACTCCAAGTGGACGAGTGTGTATACCTCCAAGTGGACGATTTTGGAGTGTAAATAAAGAGAAATTTGATGAACTGGTAAAGGAGAATAGAATTTGGTTTGGAACAAAAGGAGACAGCATACCACGTTTAAAGACATTTTTATCTGAAGTCCAAGATGGATTACGACCAAATACAATTTGGTTTCATAATGAAGTTGGACATAATCAAGAAGGTAAACAAGAAACAAAAGAAATCTTTGATGGAGTAGGAGTTTTTGATAGTCCTAAACCAGTAAGATTGTTAAAATACATGTTAAAAATAGCTAATTTGAATAGTACAGACTTAGTTCTTGATTTTTTTTCTGGTTCATCTACAACTGCTCATGCAGTGATGCAATTAAATGCAGAAGATAATAAAGATTGTAGATTTATTATGGTACAATTTCCAGAATGTACAGATGAAAAAGATGAAGCATACAAAGTAGGATATAAAAATATATGTGAAATAGGAAAAGAGCGTATTCGACGTGTAGGTATAAATATAAAGAAAGAAGTAAATCTCTTAGACAAAAATATTGATGTCGGATTTAGAGTATTTAAGCTTGATACTTCTAATATTCGGAAATGGCAACCTAATTGTGAAGATTTAGAACAAAGCTTAATAAATTACATAGATAATTATGTAGAAGGTCGTTCTGATATAGATGTTATCTATGAAATTATGTTAAAGATGGGATTAGATTTAAATTACTTAGTAAAGGAAAATTATATTGATGGTAAGAAAGTTTATTGTATTGAACAGGGCAAATTGATAGTTTGTTTAGATGGTTATATTACTACTACTATCGCTGAAGGGATAACCAAACTTTATAACAAACAACAATTGAGATTATGGAAGATTGTCTTTAAAGATAATGGCTTTGTAAATGACAGTATAAAGGCCAATGTGTGTGAAATTTTAAAGTGTGCAGGTCTAGATGATGATTCATTTATTACACTATAGAAGGAGAGATTAATTTTATGAAACTACAATTTGACGCACATCTTGAATATCAAGAACAAGCTATTTCTTCAATAGTTGATATTTTCAAAGGTCAAGCACAGAATCAATTAAACTTTACTATTTCTTATAGTGCTGGGCAATGTGGTATATTTGACAGTAAAAATGGTGTTGGAAATAATTTGGAAATAAGTAATAAAAAAATCCTCGAAAATATTCAAAATATACAACTTCGTAATGGCATAGCTCAAATAAAAGAGTTGAATTCAATGGATTTTGATATTGAAATGGAAACTGGAACAGGAAAAACATATGTATATCTACGTACTATTTTAGAATTATATATGAAATATGGTTTTTTAAAGTTTATAGTTGTAGTCCCAAATATTGCAATAAAAGAAGGCGTTTACAAATCTCTACAAATTACAGAAGAACATTTTAAAAAAGTATATAATAATGTGATATATGATTATTTTATTTATGATAGTAATAAATTAGAACAGGTAAGAAATTTTGCAATAAGTGATAATGTTCAAATTATGGTTATAAATATTGATGCTTTTCGTAAAAGTTTTACAGATCCTACAAAACAGAATAAAGCTAATATAATTCATAGAAGTAATGACAAATTAAATGATATAAGACCAATTGACTTAATAAGAGAAACAAAACCATTTGTTATTATTGATGAACCTCAATCTGTAGATACTACACCAAAAGCAAAAGAAGCCATTAAATCATTAAATTCAACCGCAACTTTTCGCTATTCTGCAACCCATGTGAATAAACACAATTTAGTTTATAAACTAGATGCAATAGATAGTTATGATTTGGGGTTAGTAAAACAAATTGAAGTAGCAGGTTTTGTATCAAAGGAATCTCACAATAATGCATATATTAAATTTTTATCTGTAAATAATAAAAAAACTCCTATTAAAGCGAAATTAGAAATAGATAAAAATATAAAAGGCATTGTTAAGAGAGTAACTATAACAATTAAAAAAGGTGATGATTTGTATGAAAAATCAGGTGGACGTGATATCTATGAAGGATATATTATTAATGAAATATTTTGCGAGGAAGGTAAAGAGTATGTAAATTTTACAAGCAAACCTGAAATACTAAAGATTGGAAAACCTATAGGTTATGTTGACGATATAGTTATTAAAGAACAACAAATTCGTAAAACAATTGAAGAACACTTGAATAAAGAATTACTATTAAATAGATATGGAATTAAAGTATTATCATTATTCTTTATTGATCATGTAGCAAATTATCGTTATTATGATGAAAATGGAATACCACAAAAAGGTATTTATGCTAAAATATTTGAGAAACATTATAAAGAGCTTATATGTTTACCTAAATATAAGGCACTTTTTAAAGATATTGATTTAGATATAATAGCTCAAGATGTTCATAATGGTTATTTTTCAGTAGATAAAAAGGGTATATTAAAAGATACAAATGGTACAACAAATGATGATAATAATGCGTACAACTTGATTATGAAAGATAAAGAACGTCTTTTATCATTTGAGACTAAACTAAAATTTATTTTCTCACATTCAGCACTACGTGAAGGGTGGGATAACCCAAATGTATTTCAAATATGCACACTAAATGAAACAAATAGTGAAGTAAAAAAACGTCAAGAAATTGGAAGAGGTTTACGTTTGTGTGTAAATCAACATGGAGAACGTCAACATGGATTTGATATTAATACTCTTACTGTAATGGCAAATGAAAGTTATGAAGATTTTGTTTCTAAACTGCAAAAAGAATATGAAGAAGAAGAAGGAATTCGTTTTGGTGTACTTGAAACACATTCTTTTGCAAATATTCCTGTTAAAACTGTTGATGATAGTTTTGTCTATCTAGGTCAAGAAAAATCTGAACAATTATATAAATATTTTGAAATGAAAGGATATATTGATACTAAAGGAAATATTAAAGAGAATTTGAAAAAAGATATTAAAAATAATGAAGTCAGTATTCCTAATGAATTTGATTTATGTAAAATAAGTATTATTGATTTGTGTAAAAAAATTAGTGGAAATCTTAATATTAAAAATAATAAAGACAAGAAGAAAGTTAATTTAAATAAGCAAGTTTTTATTAGTGAGGAATTTAAAGAATTGTGGGAACATATAAAATATAAAACTACATATAATGTTGATTTCAATAGTGATACATTAATAAGAAAATGTTGTGATGAGTTACAAGAGTCATTAGTTGTAAGTTCTGAAAAGTTAGTATATACAAAAGCCAAAGTAGATATTAATGGTGGTGGCATAGAATCTGTAGAAACAGATAGAAGTACAGTTTTGACAACAAATAGTAGGGAGAAGCTTCCTGATATTATTTCTTATCTTCAAAACAGAACAAATTTAACTAGAAAAACTGTTGTAGAAATTTTAATAAAAAGTAATAGTTTATACTTGTTTAAGAAAAATCCTCAACGATACATGGAGGATGTTGCACAAGCAATAATTTCAATTATGAGAATTATTATTGTAGATGGAATTAAATATACAAAATTAGGTGATTCAGAATATTATGCTCAAGAATTATTTGAAACAAAAGAATTATTTGGATATTTGGGGCATAATATGATTTCAAGTGAAAAATCTGTGTTTGATTATGTTATATATGATAGTGAAAGTGAAGAAAATTTTGCTAAAAGTTTTGAGAATAATTCTAGTGTACAATTATATGCAAAATTACCTAATTGGTTTAAAATTCCAACTCCATTAGGTTCATACAATCCAGATTGGGCTGTATTAATTGAAGAAAATGGTGAAGATAGATTGTATTTTGTATTGGAAAGTAAAAAAAATATTCTTTCAGATTCACTTAGACCAAAGGAAAATGCAAAAATTCACTGTGGGTATAGACACTTTGAAGCTATTGATAAAGGAGTTATTTTTAAAAAAATTGATGATTTTAATATTTTTATTGAAGATGCGTATAGTAATTAAGATATTAGAGTAGAAGTATATAAAAAAGACAGTTTAACTACTGTCTTTTTTTGCATTTAGTACGATTGGTCATAAATATTGGTAATAAATAGAGAGCATAGTTGTATATTTGTATATAAACACTACATTTATCTTTATAACATTCAAGTATATTTTTTATGTAACAATAAATTATATTAATATAAAAATATATTCTACATACATAAAATGATAAAAAAACTATTTATAATACATTAAATTACAAAAAAACTAAAAAGGTATATGTCGAAAATATATAATATTCAATGACTATATACTTTAAGGAGTGATTTAATGATTATAATTATTTGTGAAAATGATGATATGCAAAGAGATATCATCTATGATTTTGTTAAGATATTTTTAACTAAAATCAAGATAAAACATTATGACATTTTAATGTTTAAGAATGGAGAAGAACTATTAGAAGAATATCCAAATAAAGTTGATTTAATTTTAATGGATATAAATTTAGGGGGCAGAAATGGATTTGATATTTCAAAAGATATTAGAAAATTTGATAAAGATGTAAGAATAGTTTTTGCAACTGCATCAGATAAGTATGCTATTAGAGGTTATGAGATAAATGCATTTAGATATATGATAAAACCAATATATTATAAAGAGTTTGAAAAATCTATGCTTGATTTTGCAATTGATTGGAGGAAAAGAGAGGCTATTATTACAATAAAAAGAAAAAGCCAAATAATAAAAATAGATGAGCATAATATTTTATTTGTTGAAATAGTGAATAGAAAACTAAGAGTTGTTACTAAGAATGAAGAGTATATAATAAATGATAAAATGGATATATTTGAAGAAAAATTGAAAGAGGATATATTTTTTAGATGTCATAAGAGCTATCTTATAAATTTACTAGAGGTAACTAATTTTAATTACAATTTTGCTTATTTAACAAGAGATAAAATAAAAATTAAAGTAGCTCCTAAAAAGACAAAAGAACTTAAAGAGAAACTAGCTGATGTTTTTAGTGAAATATTATGGTAAACCAGAAAGATTTGTTTTTAACAATCGAATGTATATTCTTAATAAAAATATGGATAAGAGTTATAATATTATTGTGTAGGAAAATAGGAAAAATATTAATATTTTTGAACATTTTGACATTAATTGTGATTTTAGTGTTGAATTTCTGTTAAAAAAATCTTATCATTTAATCAAGAAAATCTACTGTTATAGAGTAGATATATTGTTAATTATAAATAATTATTGAGATAAAATTTTTTGTTTCTATCAAGAACGAATGTTCTGTAAATAGGAATAGGGTGAGGGGATGTTTATTAAAGGATATTAGATTATTTTACTTATTTCATACTGCATATATGGGGGTTATATAATAATGAAAAAACAAGTAACAAAAGAAATACTTAAAATGCTAGAAAAAATGGATTTATCTTATTTACTCATAATCAAAAGTTTTGTATCTAAATTAAAATAGCCCTTATTGGGCTATTTACTAAGTTTATCAATTACTTTCTGTATAACTTCTCTTTCGTCATCAGTAAGTTCAGCAAATGTTAAGAATACTTTTTTTAAAAATTCATCATTGCTTGAGAATGTCTTACCCATCATTGCTGCTAATTCAATATCATCTATATTTTTAAACATTTCTCCATTTCCATTTCGCAACCAGTCCTCATTTACATTAAAAACTTCACATATTTGAAATATAAATCTATCTGTTAGCTTTCTTTCTCCTTTTTCAAGTCTAGAAATAGTTGTATCACTTACTAATAATTTTTCTGCAAATTCTTTTTGCGAGAGACCTAATTTAACTCTTAATTCTTTTAAATTTTCATTCATATTTACACCTCCTATTATATAGTATATTAAGAAAAATTGACAATGTCAATAAACTGAACCTGATAAGTTGCATAAAGCAAAAAAAATGATTGACAAATACAGGATGTGGTACTACAATGTAAATATACATAACGCAACTTTAAAATTGACAAACGCAAATAAAGTAGGAGGTGTATTGTTTGTATAATAGTACTGATAAAAAATTAATAAATTTATTTGAATCATTTAAAAAAATAGACTATACAGAACAAAGTTTAGTGTATTTTTTATCTTTAAGCTTTATAGTAAATAGAAAATGTTATAAAGATGCAAATTTATATAGTAGGAAAGGTGAATGTAATTATGAATGATTTAAATATCAAAGGAAAACAAAAATTCATGAATTTAGAAATACCTATTATTGAAGGTGGTTTTGGTGAAGATAAAAAATGTATGACGGATAAGACTATATCTGAAATACATAATCAGCCTAATTTTAAAATAAGAGAGAGGATAAAAGATAATATAAAAAGATTTAGAGAAGATATAGATATTATAGATTTAAAAGTTATCCGTGACACGGATGACAATTTAGAACTATTACAAACACTTGGATATAGTAAAATGCAAATATCAAAAGCTGATAATATATTTTTATTATCTGAAAGAGGATACTCAAAATTAATTAAGATAATGGATACTGATTTAGCTTGGGAAATACACGATAAAATAATGGATGAATACTTCAATATGAGAGAACAGCTTACAGATAGTTATATGATTCAAGATTCTATTGAAAGAGCTAAAAGATGGATAGAAGAAGAAAAAGAAAGATTATTACTTAAAGAAACAATTCAAGTTCAGCAGCCTAAAGTAGAATATCATGACAAAGTATTAAATCCTGAAAAATTAGTTACGACAACAGATATTGCGAAAGATTTAGGAATGACAGCACAAGCATTAAATAAATTACTACATTTAAACAGAATTATATATCCAGAAAGAATAAATGGTCGAATAAAATGTTGGAAACCATATAAAGATTATTTATGGTTGATACCTGAATATGCAGATTTTAAAATAACAGAACATGATACGCAGCTTAAATGGACTGAGATAGGTAGAAAATGGTTGATAGAATTTGTAGAGAACATTAAAAAAATAAGTTAAATCAAGAAGTTAAAATGTACTTTGAAAAGTAGATATTTAAAAATATAAAAGATAGGTGATTAAATGATAAAACAAATACTAAATAAAAGAGGTAGTCTATTAAATCTAGCAAGTGAGTATTTGACAGAACAAGACTACCTCAAGTTTCAAGGATGGTATACACATAGATATAGTAAGCTGGATGCTTATGATGCTTCTATAAATGAATATTTAAATTATAAAAACGACAAAAAATTAATAACTTATGTATTTAATTTAAAATTTCAAGAAGCTCTCATAGAAATATAATATTACTAAAAATGGTGATTGAAATGAATTATAATTATGTAACTAAAATTGACTTGAAATATGGAAATACACAATTTGGATTTGAGAAATATAGCGATGCTTTAGATAAGTACAGAGAACTTAAAGAAGAATTTAAGTATGTTCCATGTATTATAAAACTTCATTCATATGTAGCACATCAAGATTTATATGTGAAAGAAATTAAAGCTGATGGTTTTGAAAAGAAATATTCAGATACTAAAAGTTTAATAAATTTATTCAAGGAAGATAAACAAAGAATATTAAATGAATTAAGTATCTGTGATAGAAAAAAAGAAGAAATATTACATGTAATAGAAGAAATGAATTTAGATACAACTTCTTTAAATCATAAAATTGATACTATTAAAGAATTAAAAAATATTTTAGTTAAAAGGAGGCTAGTAAAATGTGAACTAAACAAGTACTTAGCATTTGATAATACTTTAAATGAAATTAATCAAAAACTAGATAAGTATGAAACTAAATATAAACCACTAGAGAATCAAGGGAAGAGTAAATTTAAGAAAAATAAAAAGTAGGTGATTAAATGCATGATATAAGAATAGAAACAAATCGAAATATAACAAAAGTTATAATTAATGGACATGATATAGGTGATATTATTGGGTGTAAAATAATAAGTTCATTTGTTGAAAGTGGAATGAAAAATGAACTTACTATTAAACTATCTGTGAAAAATTTAGAAATTATTACTAATTAGATTGGTTATAACATTAGATGCAATTTCAGTTAAAACATTAATAGATGTAGAACCAACTTTTGAAGCAACTTCTTTAGTTTTATTCCAATTTGTGTTTAAACGTACATTAGCTAAGAATTCATGACCTAAAGGTGTTAAATCATCAATAGTACAATGAGCTGAAGTCCAAGAAATTCTGGTAAAAAAACCGTATAAATTACATTGCCTTATATGATATGAAATCTCTTCATCATTATATCTTTGTAATAAGTCATAGTTGTTTTCTTCTTTTCTGTTATAATACATGACTTGAGAGAAACTTGTATTTTCTTCTACAGTCAATAATAAATCTCTAATACAATCAGGGTTTAGTTTCATAATGTTACCACCTTTTAAATTAATTTGAATTTCTTAAGTTAATTATATCAAATATATAGTTGGGGTACATAAATTTTTTAGGATGATTGAAAAATGTGGTTGTAAATGTAATAAGAAAAATTATAAGGAGGTATATATGGAGAATAAGGTTGAATTAACGCAGGAAGATGTCAAAAGTGTTTTTGTTGCTTTAAATACTATTAAATATATCTGTGAGAAATCTAAGCATTGTAAAAATTGTCCTCTTGGATATATGGAGAATGTAGAGGAACATAATTGTATGTTATATAGATTAATGAAAAATGATTTATTACCAGTTGATTGGTGTATAAAAGAGGTTCCAAGATTATTAGATACAACATCTATTTAAAGGCAATAAGGAGGTGTGCAAAATGAAAAATAAGCCTGTAAGTGTTAAAAAATGTGAATGTGGAGGAGATATATATGAACTTAATACAAAATTAGGCATTATATATCAATGTAAAAATTGTGGCGAGATGTATAAATAAATCAATAAGATATTGGGGGATTAATTATATGAGTAAAGTTTGGATAGATGCAGGGTCATTTTTAGAAAATGCTGAAGGTAAAGTACATGTATTTAAACATAATATAAATAGAAATGAACAAGAATGTTCAATTAATTTATATAAATTAAATTCTAAAGGTCAAGGGAGAAAAAGTAAAAAAATAGAATGTTTCAATATTAATACAGGAGAAGTTAAAGAGTTTTTGGGAGGTATAGAAGCAAGTGAATATTTGAATGTCAGCTTGAGTTATATTTTTCGTTTAGTTAAAGAAAATAAGGTAACCAGTCATGGGTGGAAAGTGAAATATGTTTAAGATATTATAGATAGAATTATTGAATATAAATCACGAAATTGAACAAAATTTAGTGTTTTCAATGATGACAAAAGTGTAACAAGGATAATAAATATATAAGGAGTGATTATTATCAAGAGTCTAAGGTGTATATTTAGACACAAGTTTTCAAGAGTAAAAGATTGTCAATTAATCACAACAAGAAGTCAACAATATACTTGTAAAATTTGGATGTGCAAATATTGTGGAGAGATTATAGCTGGAGCGACTCCTGTGTATCATCCTAATATGAAAATAAATGAGTATTGTATAAAATGTGAGTTTTTAGCATGTGTAAATAATTATGATGGATATTGTAACGCTAAAGATAGAGAAATTGAATTTAAGTCTATTTGCTTAGACGGTGATAAAGAGACTTTAGAATGTAAAAATTTTGATTTAGAATAAATTTAACTTAAATATGAGGATTTTAAAATATGAAAATAAATATATTTGTTAAAAAAGTATTTTTATATGATTTTACCTAGTAGATATAATAAGAATTTAAATCAAGATATACAAAAATTACAAAAGGAGGTTTTTAATGAAAGAACTTTTAGAAGTAAAAAATATATTTGACAGTTTAGCAGCTACATCTAGTAGAAAAGAAAAAGAGAGAATATTAGAAAAATATAAAAATAATAGAATGTTTGTTGAATGTTTACAATTTCTGCTAGATTCAAATATTCTAACTGGAATATCTAAGAATAAAGTATGTAAGAAGTTAAATAATACTAGTCATAATGAATTAGAAAACATATATGATATGATTGACTATTTAATTAAGAATAATACTGGCAGAAACATAGATGTAAAAACAATACAAGTATTTGCCAGTAAAGATGAAGAATTAAAGGATTTTATTTTTAATTTAGCTACAAAATCAATTAAATTAGGAATAACATATAAGACTGTAGATAAAATAATGCCAGGTTTAATTATCTAATAAATTTTGTATTTTTTAAAAAAACTATTGAGAACATAGAGGTTATATGATATAATAAAAATATAATAAGAACAGAGAAGGTAAAAAGGAGGTAATGAGATGACTGACAAAATAATAATAGCAAGTGTAGATGGAGAGGAAATGATATTTAGAACTGAAATGAAAAAGTTAGAAAAAGGAGACAGTCTTATAGTTTCTGTAAATG
The DNA here is from genome assembly GCF_020657815.1 of Clostridioides sp. ZZV15-6597. NCBI lineage: Bacteria > Bacillati > Bacillota > Clostridia > Peptostreptococcales > Peptostreptococcaceae > Clostridioides > Clostridioides sp. ZZV15-6597. The sequence goes on from NZ_JAGWCT010000001.1 coordinate 11,553, forward strand.
GTGTAAAAAGATTAGCTCTATTCATTAGGTATATAAGTACCTGTGAAGAATATATAGAAGATATAGCATTTCAAAAAGTAGATGAAATATTATATGAAAACACAATTGCCAAAGAAAAAGAAAGAGTTAAAAAGGTATTTAAAGATAAGTGTATGAAAAATTATAAACCTATTGTTAATATAGAAATAGACTCTTATTTGAGAGAATGTGGTTTCAATTGTGATGGCAGACAATTTTTCAAAAGTATAGATAATACACAAATTTTAATTAGTAGGGATTGTGATAAAGATGTTTTGATTGTATCGAAAGGTTTGACGATAACCAAAACAGATATAACAAATAAAAATTTAATTACAGTTATTAAAATAATAAATAATAGTCTATTAATAGTTAGGTAATAGAAATAAAGATTGGTCTTTTAAGAATAGAAAAAAATATTTTTAAGTGAATTAGTGTTCTAATGTATTATAAAAATATTTTTAAATAAAAGGGAGTGATTTAATGATAGGTTGGGAAATGAATGAAATGCAAAATGCAATATGGAATAATAAATATAGGAATAATAATGAAACCTTTAATGAATGGCTCAATAGAGTGTCTAATGGAGATAAAGAAGTAAGGAAATTAATGCAAGAAAAAAAATTCTTGTTTGGTGGTAGAATATTAGCTAATAGAGGATTACAAAATGATGGAAGAAAAATAACTTATTCAAACTGCTATGTTTTAGCAACTGGTGATTCTATTGAAGATATATACCAAACATGTAGTGATACTGCAAGAACCTTTTCTTATGGAGGAGGGGTAGGAATTGATATATCTAAGTTAAGACCTAGAGGAGCAAAAGTCAATAATTCAGCTAAATCTACAACTGGTGCAGTTTCATTTATGGATACATATTCCTTAGTTGCTGAAACAATAGGTCAAAGTGGTCGTAGAGCTGCTTTAATGATATCTCTCGATATTAATCATCCAGATATTGAAGAATTTATAAATATTAAAACAGATTTAAACAAAATTACTAAAGCTAATATATCTGTAAGAATAACAGATGAATTTATGCAAAAAGCTACAGGGATAGATTCAAATCCAATGTATAATTGTTCTTTTACAAGAGAAGAGACTGGTGAAATTATAGTTAAAGAAATAAATGCTAAAGAACTATTTAATAAACTATGTGAAAATAATTGGAATTATGCAGAACCAGGGATTTTATTTTGGGATAAAATAAATAATTATAATTTATTGAGCGAGGATGATGAATTTGAATATGCAGGCGTAAATCCCTGCGCCGAAGAGCCGCTTCCAGCAGGTGGTAGTTGTCTTTTAGGCTCATTTAACTTAAGCGAATATGTTAAAGAAGATAAAACTTTTAATTATAATGATTTTAGAAAAGATATAAAAATAGTAGTAAAAGCAATGAATGATGTTTTAGATGAAGGTCTACCTTTGCATCCATTGAAAATCCAAAAAGATACAGTTAGAAATTACAGACAAATAGGTATTGGAGTTATGGGAATAGCTGATATGCTCATAAAAATGAATGTAAGATATGGTTCAGAAATGGCCATTGAATTATGTAACGTGATAGGTAAATGTTTAGCAGATGAAACACTAAAACAATCAGCCTTATTATCAAAAAAATATGGTACATATCCAAAATATAAAGAATGTATTTTAAAATCAGAATTTATTCAAGAAAATGCATCTCATGAAACACTAGAATTAATAAAAAGATATGGTCTTAGAAATTCACAACTTTTAACAATAGCTCCAACTGGAAGTATATCAACTATGCTAGGAATATCTGGAGGAATAGAACCAATCTTCGCCTTTTCTTACACTAGAAAAACTGAAAGTTTACATGATAAAGAGAAATATTATAAAGTTTACACACCTATAGTTAAAAAATATATGAGAGAAAACAACATTGAAGATGAAAATACACTTCCTGATTACTTTGTAACAGCAACAATGCTAACTCCAAAAGAACGTATTTTAATGCAGTCAGCATTTCAGAAACATATAGATGCAAGCATCTCCTCCACTGTAAATTTACCATATGAAGCAACAATTGAACAGGTTGAAGAATTGTATTCATTAGCATGGGTTAATGGATTAAAAGGATTGACAATATATAGAGCTGGTTGTAAACGTGAAGGGATTCTTACAACTAATACTATAAATAACACACAAGAGCTTAAGAGAGGAGACTGGAAACCTGTATCAAATGATGCTGTTTTGTATAAGAAAGAGCTATATGTTGGATGTGGCAAATTAATTTTATTTATATCTTATTCCGAGACAGAAGAAGATATACAAGAGTTATATGTGACAAAGGCTGGTTCAGGTGGGTGTGAAAAACTTCTTGTGACTGCAACAATCGCAATGTCTGGAATGCTTAGACTTGGAGGAACTTTAGATAATATAGAAAAAGCTTTAAGGGGTGTTAATACTTGTCCTAGTTTTGCTACAAGTAGAGCAAAAGGAAATATATTAGACAGAGGAAATCATTGCGGTATTACTATTTTAAATGCTGTAAAAGATTTTCTTAAAGAAAAACAAGGAGAAAAAATAGAGGAATCTAAAGAATTTAATCCAAAATGTCCTGAATGTGGGCTAGAGATTCAAATGATGGAAGGATGTATGACTTGTCCTAATTGTGGGTGGAGTAAATGTAATTAAATTAAGAGGGATTATTCCCTCTTTGGAGGTGAATTAAATGGAATTTAGTGAACAAATTATAAAAATTTTAGATAATTTAAGTGATAAAGTTGGGATGACTATAGACTGGTCTAATACTAATGTAATTCCATATTTACAAACATTAACTACTAAATATATTAATTATGAGGTATCTACAAGTATATTTTGGATAGTTATATGTGTAATTGGAATAGTTGTTGGTGCTTTATTGATTTATATAGATTGGAAATATGATAAAGGGGATTTTCCAGTATTTATAGCTCTTGGTTTATTTTTTATAGTTCTTTCTGTTGTTTTTATAATTATACAATCAATAGATATAATAACAGCAAAGACATTTCCAGAAAAAATTATACTTAATTATTTATTAGAAATAAAAAATAATATTTAGAGGATGATTGTTATGACCAAAAAAGAATTTACTACTAAATTTCTTAAAGAGCAGCAGAGAAGAATAAAGGTTTTATATTATGAAGTTGAAAATTTCAAGATGGATAGAAGGTTTAATGAGAGGAAAAAGTCTAGGAGACATTAAAATGTTTCTTTTAATGTAAGGAGGAAAGTAGATATATGTATTTTGAAACAGATATTATAAAAAATAAGAATGCTGTAAATAAAATAATAAAATATTGTGGGGGAAATACTGAAAAATTAGAAGATTGGTTAAAAGAAATAGAAAATAAAAATATAAATAGTTTAGAAGAATTAAGAGAATATCCATTGAAAAGAAATTACATATTTGTGTTTTCAAAAGAGGAAGCTCCTAATTTAAATAAGCTTATAAAAATAAAGTTAAGAGAGAATTATTTAGAAAAACATGAGGTTTGTAGTTTAGAAAATCTCTTAAGTATGTTAAATGATGAGATTGTAGATTTAAGTAAAAGTGATATCTCTTATGAAGATAATATTGAATGGATTGAGAATTGTAAAAAAGAATTAATTAAATTAAAGGTAGGGAGTATTTGTATAGACTGGTAGGAAAAATTAAAGGAGTGATGTTGTGAGATTCTATTGTGAGAATTGTAATAAGTATTTTAATGTAGAAGAAACATTGGAAGAATATAATTATTTCTTAAATGAAGATATAATGATATGCCCTAGTTGTAAAAAGGATTTAATACCTATAGCTAGGAGAACAGAATTATCATTAGGTTTTGATAGTGATACAAACCAATTAACTTATGTTGAATATGATTCTAGTGATTATAGTCTACTTAGAAAGATAAATACAGATGTTGAAGATGTAGTAAAACCTATAATACATTACATAAAAAGTTTAAATAAAAAGAGTTTAGATTTAAATGGAATTACAATAACAATGAATGGGAATAGAGAAGGAAAAAGACTTGATGGATTAAGCCATGAAGAAGGATTAATTATGGATAATTTAATAAATGCATGGAATGGTTTTTGTAAATTAAAAAAACAACATCCTTCTGAATTTAATGATTTTCAAAATGCGATACATCAAGCACAACAAATATTAGGGTTAAGAGTTTTAAGAAATGATTATCCAGAAGGTTGGATTAAAAAATAAATATAACAAGGAGTGAAATCATGTCTACAAAAACTATATTAAAAAATATAGATATAAAAGATGAAAAATCAGCAGAAAGACTAATATCAGTTTTGGAAGAGTCGGAAAATAAACAAGATTCAGATTCAGTTATTAAAAAGATATTTGAATTAATAGATAGTTCTATTTCCTCTTATATTATATATGGAACTCCAAAAGCATTAAGTAAATTCGAAAGCATCTTAAATATCTTTAAAATAGACAAAGCAAATTCTCAACATGTTCAAAAATTTATAAAAGTACCAGCAATAGATTTAGGTAAATACTGTGATTATAAAAATAATAAAGCCCTTTTTGATGATAATATACTGTACATTATTCCAAAAGATACAAAATTAAAAATATATGAAGATGAATATAAGTATGTTGCTTTGGAATAGATGAAGTTGTATATGTGATTAAAAGACAGATTTTAAAAAGAAAGGATATTATAATGGAGAATAAAATAGAAGTTGGAAGCATATGGGGATTAGAAGATTGTATGGCACAACATCAATGTGTAGGAATAAAATTTAAAGTGATTTCTATTTCATATATAGAAGAATTTAATAAAAGACTTGTAACGTTTATGGAAATTGAAGAAAAAGAAGAAGACACTTGGATAGATGCAAATTGGGAAGATGTTTTTTTAGATGTTTTTTTTAAATTAGATTAATTAAAACAACAGTTTTAAGATGAATAAAATTTAAAAGGAGGATTAATAAATATGGATAACAAAGTATTGATACAGTTAACGAATGGAGCAATAGTAGACATAACAACAGAGCAAGGATACTCAAGTGGATGTGAAACATGTGACTATGGTAGCTGTTATACAACAGACTTAATAATAATATATAAGAATAAAAAGAGGGATATTATAAGAGATGAGTCGATGTATGATTATGGGATGTCTTTGTCGTCTATTATGAAAGTTGTCTTAAATCATCAAGAAGATATAGAAAAGTTAAAAGAAGAGGAGTTAGCAGAATTTATAAAAAATAAATTAGAAAATGAGCATGGTTGTGATGAATTAAAAATATTCAATTAAAATCTTAATTTTAAATGGAGGTACATATGAAATTTGAAAATAACATGATTAAATACAATTTAGACTTTAATAACTATGATATATAATATGAAACTAATAATTTATGAGGTGTAATAATAATGATAGATAAATTTAATTATGAATTATATAATGAGTTTCCGCATTTATCACCAATAATAGAATTGTATAATTTAAATATAGATTACATAAGAGAAGTTGTGAGTATACTTATCAATACAGATATGACATTTCAAAGGTTTAAATATTCCAAATCTAGGGTTGAGTGTTCTATGAAAGCGTATATTATTTCACCTAATAGTAGGCTAAGCGTTGTATTCGCATACGATTGTGAATTAAATGGAATTGACTTAGACAACCTGAAGGTAATTATATGAGTATAAACAAATAAAAATAATACTTTATAAGAAAGGTAAATTGAATATGTGTAAGTTTTGTGAAAGTATAATTGATAATACAAAAGATATACTTTTAACCTCAAGAAGTAGATTGTTAGAAGATAATACATGTGAAATTATAGCAGAAGATAATTGTGATAATTGCGATGATGGATGTTATGAATACTTTAAATTAAATGGATATAAAAGCAGAGGAAATATATATATTAATATTGACTACTACAAAAATATTAGAAAAGTAATAATTGCTCCATGTTCAGAATCATTACATATAAACTATTGCCCATATTGTGGCAAACAAATATCTAAAGATATAAAAGATTTTAATAATATTCCTGAACACATTGTAGATATTAGATATAAAAATGGTGATGTATATGATTATGATATGGAAAAATCTGTACAAGAAGTCATGGATAATACAAGCGATAATTAAATAAACTGATACTTTTAATAGGAGGTAAATGTGAATCTTTGGTCTAAAATTGAAGAACCAGTAATGAGAGCAATAAGTGGAATAATATTTAATATATGGGGAAGTGTTTGTTTTTCTATAGAGTACATAGAAGAAAATAAACAAATAGAGTTAGAAATATATGATAGACCTTATAGGTATGAAAGTAAAAAAATAGTTGTTGAGAAGTTATTTGATTACAAGTTAATAAATGCAGATTATAAAGAAGCTCATGATATTGTTTCTATGATAGAAAAATTTTTATTAGAAAATTATTAAAAGGAGATATTTAAAATGAATAAAGAAATTAAAAATTATATAACAGCAGTAAATTACTTACTTGATAATTTAGAATATATGATGGAGGATGAAGAATTCGATAATGAAAAGCTACAGAAAAGAATTGATGTAATTAGAAAATTTGAAAGAGAGTTATAAGATGAAAAAAACTGATAGCCAAAAAATATTTGAAGAAATAAAAAAAGAAAGAGAAAAATTAGTTAGATGTAAAAAACATGAATTTGAAATTATTAGTTTTGGAAAATATAAATGCTTGAATTGTGGCTGTATTGTAGATGGAAGTTTTGTAGCAGCTTATAACCAAGGGTTTCAACATGGACTTGATGTAATAAAATAAATATTTTAATAGGAGAAAAAATAATTATGAAATTAATAAATGGGAATAGAGGAAGCGGGAAAACTACTGCATTAATAAAGTATGCTTATGAAAACAATGCACTTATAGTATGTAGTTCTCGTGCTAATAAAAATTATATAATTAGTTTAGCAAAAAGAATGAATTTAGATATAATAAACCCAAGAACATTTAAAGAATACATGTTTAATAGAACTAAAATATATGATACAAAAGCCATAAATGGAATATCTTTAAAAATAGACCCTCATATAAAAATAGTAGTAGATGATATAGATTGTTGCTTAACATCCATTCTTGGGCAACATATAGATTGTGCTACTGGAACAATTCAAATAGAAAATCTAAATAATATTTAAAGGAGAGCTAAATGATAAAATATTGTAAAGAAAAGTGGATAAAAAATAAAACAAGATTGTATGAAGCATTGTTAGAGTCTGATTTCATTAATCATGATAATTACTGTAGTTATAAAGATTTGGTTAAATTATCTGTAAAACATATTTTGAATGACAATATCAATGAAGATGATGAGTGGAATATCGACAATATAAGTGAGATAGATGATGGACATTATCAAGGTACTTTATTATATTTAATACCTAAAAAAACATACCAACCTGATGAATATGAATATCTTATGACATATGTTGGTTATGGAAGCTGTAGTGGCTGTGATACATTAACAAATATACAAGAGAGTGATTCAGAAGATAACATCGAAGACTATATGTCTTTATGTAAAGACATAATATGTAATATTATAAAACCATACAATTTTGGATGGAGAGAAGATGATAAATATAATATTGTAAATGATTAATCAAAATTTCAATTCTAAGAAATTCATTTAAGCAATTCAAAAATTCTAAATATGTATTCTTATTTACAATTCAATTAAAAATAAAGGAGTGAAATTATATTGAAAAGATTTTTATTAATAGGGGTATTAGGAACAATGTTAATAGGAATGTCTGGATGTACAGGAATACAAAGTTCAATGAAAGATGCTGAAAGTGATGTATCAGGGCTTAATAGAACTGTAAATGTATATTCAGATAATGGCGAGGTATTAAAAACATATACAAGTAAAAGCATGAGAGTTAAAGATGGAGATGGTGGTACTATAACACTAGATTTTGATGGTAAAAGGGTGATTATATGTAATGCTCATGTAGTAATAGAAGAAAATTCATTTAATAAATAAAGGAGAGTTAAATGTTTAAAGTCTTAAAAACAATTCTTATAATAATTTGGGTAGTAGATATTTTAAACTTCCCACAATTTCAATTCTTAGACACAACATATCCAATCAATACCTTAGCATGGTTGCTAATCTGGATTCTTATACCATCAAGTAGTATATATATCAATAAAGGAGAATAAAAGAAAGGAGTATTAATTTGATTTTAAATATCGCTGCAATTTTTAATTTAGGTTGTATGGTGGCTAATTACTTGTAAGATAATACTAATGGGATACTACTTAATGGATTTTGTCTTATAGCACTATTATTATTGAATAATAACTTAGATTAAAAGTATTATTTTAAGGGGATTCATATATGATAAAAGTAAATATACTAGAAAACAAAAAATTTGAGATAAAAAATTATAACATTATATGTGCTATATCAATGAATCATAGTAAAGATGAAAATCAATTCGACCAATATAGACTATATGATGCTCAATATAATTTAGTTGAGATAGATGAGACATTAAAAGAATATGGATATATTTTAATCCATACATATCAAAATGGATGGGATTCGTGGGGTGACGAATATGTTTGTACTGTAGAAGATATTAAAAACATAATAAAAAATGCTAAAAATAAAGAGCATGTATTTATAAAGGCACTAGAAGAATATTTTGGAAAACAAGATTAAAATATTGAGGATATACTTATATTTGTTGTTGTTGCTATAAATGAAATATTGGTGAACAAAACAATAGATAAAATGTTAGATAAAAGGGAGATGATATTTATAAGCAGTACAAATAGAAGTGATGCCAGAAATTTTCATGTAAGCGATTACTATAGAACTCCGATTCCTAAAATAAAAGAATTTCTAAGTGAATTTAGTAAACATGAAAATATACTCAATTCAAAGATAAGGATATTAGATCCATGTGCAGGTGGAGATAATACTAATCAAATGAGCTATCCAACTGCAATTCAAGAATTTTCAAATCAAGATATTTCAATAGATACAATAGACATAAGAGATGATTCAAGAGCAAATCTAAAGCAAGATTATCTAAAGTTTCAACCCAAAGAAAAATACGATGTAATCATTACTAACCCTCCATTTAATTTAAGTTTAGATATAATTAATAAAGCTTTAAATGATGTAAAAGAAGGTGGTTTTGTTATTATGCTGCTAAGATTAAATTGCCTTGGAGGAAAAGTAAGACAAGAACTGTGGAAAAATAATATGCCTAAGTATATTTTTGTTCACAACAAAAGAATGAGTTTTACAGATAATGGGAAAACAGACAGTATTGAATATGCTCATTTTGTATGGAAGAAGGGATATAATCCGAATTTTTCAAAGTTAAAAGTATTAATAAGTAAATAAAATAGAGGTGTAAAATGAAAATTAAATATGTGGTATCTGAATGGGAGATTATATCAAAAAATGATGGCCAAAAACATTTTATAAATTTTAGGGATTTAATTAAACTATATGGAGTGTCGCCAAGAGAATGTATAAGAGCAAAGGATTATTATGAGAGAGATGGTTTAGACCTTAAAGATATAAAATTTCTATATCCAAGGAGTGATGGAAAATATAAACTATAAAATCATGGTTTTAAATGATTATAAAATGTCAGTTTTAAAGGGGGCTAATCATATATGGGTATTAAGATAGATATATGTTTGTTAGAGATGGAAATAAATAGAAGAAGATGTGAGTATACTGCCAGAACAGGAAGATATCCTAATTCTCTTATTTTGTGGGAAGGTTACTATAGCCTTCTTAATATCCAATGTATAGAGGATAAAACAAGAGGGTATATTACTAAATTTAATGGCATGGATGTTATAAAATGTAATGACTTTTTAAAAATAGAATTATTTGAAAAGAATATTAATAATTAAAATTTGTTTTTTAAGTTGAGGTGATGAGTTGAGATATAATAATTATCATAGTCATAAAATTTATTCAAATATAAGGTCGTTAGATGTAATTACTAAACCACAACAATATATAGATAGAGCAATAAAACTAGGTCATAATACATATTTTACGACAGAACATGGATATCAAGGAAATGTATATGAGGCAAAAACTTTATGTGATGAATATAGATTAAAAATGATTATTGGAGCAGAATTTTACTATGTAAATGATATAAATGAGAAAGATAGAGGAAATTATCATTTAATAGTAATCGCTAAAAATAATGATGGTTACAAGCAAATAAATAAAGCTTTAAGTTTAGCTAATAAAAATGGATATTACTATAAACCAAGAATAGATGAAAAAATATTATTTGAGATATTTAAACCAGGGGATGTAGTTATTACTACTGCATGTGTAGCTGGAATATTAAAACTTGAGAATAGAGAAGAATTAATAGTAAAACTAAAGAATTATTTTAAAAATAATTTCTTTCTTGAAGTACAATCTCATCCTCATAAAACTCAAGCTTTGCATAATAAAGATGTTTTAGAATTAAGCAACAAATATAATATAGATATAATACATGCTAATGATAGTCATTATATTTATCCAGAAGAATCAAAATATAGAACTAAATTTCTTAAAGCTAAAGGTATAAATTATCCTGAAGAAGACGGTTTTATTTTAGATTATCCGAATTCAGATGATATATTTAAAAGATATGAAAAACAAAATGTATTAACAAAGCAAGAAGTTGAAAGAGCATTAAAAAATACTCTAATATTTGATGAGTGTGAAGAAATCACCTTAATAAATGATGATATAAAATTACCATCAATATCTAAAAATCCAAATAAAGAACTGAAAGAAATATTAAATAAAGAATGGTTAGAGAAAAGAAAAAAATATCCCTAAAAATAGATGGAATGAATACCTAGATGCTATAAGATATGAATTTGATATTATAGAGGAAACTCATATGGAGGATTACTTTATTATAGATTATAAAATAGTTCAAAGAGCCAAACAAGAATACAACGGACTTCTTACTAAGACAGGTAGAGGTTCTGCTCCTTCATTTATAATAAATAACCTTTTAGGGCTAACTGAAATAGATAGATTAAATGCTCCAGTACCATTATTCCCTACTAGATTTATGAGTGCTGAAAGGATACTATCAGCAAAATCTTTACCTGATATAGATTTAAATGCTGAAGATGCAGAACCATTTATACAAGCAACTAGAGATTTACTAGGAGAAGAGAAATGTGCATGGATGATAAGTTATAAGCCATTACAAGATGCTTCAGCATTTAGGCTATGGTGTAAAGCAAATGATATGAAACTATCTGAGTATGATGAAGTAGCTAAAAACTTAGATAAATACACAAATGATGTTTTTTGGAAAGATGTAATAAAGGAATCAAAGGTATTTGTAGGAGTAGTAGAAAGTGTTTCTTTCTCCCCATGCTCTATGCTTATATATGACAAACCAATTGATGAAGAAGTGGGTCTATTGAAAACTAAGGATGGGGTATGTTGTAATATAGATGGATATTATTGTGATAAGTATAAATATTTAAAAAATGATTATTTAACAGTGAAAGTATGGTCGTTAATAAGAAAAACTTGTGAATTAGCAAATATTAGTATTCCTACAATTGAAGAACTAAACATCTTATTAGATGCTAAAACCTATGGCATATATAAGGATAAATTAACTTGCACTATAAATCAGGTAGATTCAGACTATGCTACAAACCTGGCATCTAAATACAAAATATCTAGTGTGGCTGAAACAAGTGCATTTGTAGCTAGTATTAGACCAGGGTTTGCATCTTTATTAGATAATTTTATTAATAGAAATCCATATACAACTAATGTTAAAGAACTAGATAAGTTATTAGAAGATAGTTACCATTACCTCATGTATCAAGAATCTATAATGAAGTATCTAATATGGTTAGGAATAGATGAATCTGAGAGTTATGATATTATAAAGAAAATAGCAAAAAAGAAGTTTAAAGAAAAAGAGTTAAAAGAATTGCATACTAAACTAAAAAATAACTGGGTTAAAAAAGTTGGAACTGAAAATAATTTTGAGGATACATGGCAAGTTGTAAACGATGCTGCCTCATATTCCTTTAATGCTTCACATAGTCTTTCATACGCATATGACAGCTTATACTGTGCATACCTTAAGTCACATTATCCATTGGAATATTATACTGTAGCATTCAATTTATATAATGAGGATACAGAGAGAACAAGAAAATTAACAGATGAAATAGAGTATTTTAGTATTAAATTAGAAAATCCTAAATTTAGATTCTCAAAATCTGAATACTTCTTTAATAGAGATACAAATAGTATTTACAAGGGAATTGAATCTATTAAATTTTTAAATTCTGATATAGGAGAGTACTTGTATTCTCTTAGAAATAATAAATATGATTCATTTTTAGAACTATTAATAGACTTACAAGGTCATATAAACTCTAAACAATTATCTATACTAATTAAACTAGATTTCTTTGAGGAGTTTGGAAAGTCCAACAAACTTTTAGAGATTTATGATATCTATAATTCAATCTATAGTAAAAAACAGTTTAAAAAGGATAGTTTACCATGCAATATGGAAATTATGAGAAGATATTCTAATAAAGAAACAGAAAAAATATTTAAAGAAGTTGATACAAAAAAGTTATGTTCATACCTTGAGAGCCAAATCGAAAATACAGAGATACCAGTCAATGAAAAAATACAATCTCATTTTGAGTTTATAGGTTCTTGCAATATAAAAGATATTAATTCAAATCCAAGGTATTGTTTAGTAATAGATATAGATACTAAATATTCTCCTAAAATTACACTGTATAATCTAAAATCAGGTAACACAAAGATTTTTAAGGTAAGTAAAGCTATTTTTGAGGATAATAAAATTAGCATTTATGACTTAGTTTATTTAAAATCGACTAAGGAAAAATCTAAAAGAAAAAAAATAGATGGTAAATGGATTAAGAGTAATACAGAAACAGAATGGTGGGTACAAGAATATTGGAAAGTAGAAAATTAAAAATATGACCTCATATATGACTTTCTAAGACTGTATATAAATGACAGATTGTGTTTATACCTTACAATCTTAAAATAGCGTATACAAGGTCGTTGAAAGGTAGTGATTTCAATACTTATAGACGAACAAAGACATCGTGATTTATTAGAGAGAAATAGAGAATTAAATACTAAAATAGATGAATTAAATGAAGAAATACTTTTTTTACAAGAAGAGAATAAAGAGTATGAAGGAGTTTTGGAGAAGTGGCAAAATGTAAAAGGAGAAATTAAATCTGCTTATGAAATTAGAAGAAGATTAAATAGAAAACATGGAAAGTTAGAAATGATATGGCGTAAAATCGAGGATTTATAATGGATACAAATAAAATATATGAGAAAAAAGAATATATTATTATTAAATCTAAAACTGGATATATTGTCTACAATACAAATAAAAAATTTGAAGAAGGTCATACTCATTTAAAAAGTTATAATGTTGCTAAAACAGCTATAGATTTAGTTATTAAGAGAAGAATTCCTAGAAGCTATTCTGTTTATTTTCTTACAAGTTTGATGAGAATATCTAATGATATACAGTATATAAATGATATTATGAATATAAGAAATAATAAAAGGTTAAAAGAGAAATATATAAATTCTAAGAATGTAAAAAAAAACTATTGAGAACTTAGAAGGTATATGATACAATATAGCTATAGATAAAATAGAGAAGGTAAAAAAGAAGAAAAGATACTATTGTTGGATAAAAAAGTAATTAAAATGATAATTTCAATATGATTAGGGGGTATCTATGAGGTGTAAGAACATGCTAATAACAGGAGCTTTAATAGTTGGTAGTACAATACATGTGTTTGCTAATACAGAAGATGTTATTAATAATAACATGAATAAGGAACTTATGGCAGGTACGGCAAGGAATATTAATTTAATGTATAAAAATGAATGGGAGAAATATAAGAATAGTTCTAAATATAAATTAGAAATTAAAAGAATTAACTTAGAAAAAGAATTAGGGATAAAAATAGAAAAATTAATTCCTATGAGATGGGAAGTGAGTTATTATACTTCTTTAAACTGTGAAAATAGTAAATATGGAGCTATTACAGCTACAGGAGAAAAATTACGATATGGGTTTGTGGCCAATAATCATCTTAAATTTGGAACTAAAATATTAGTTGATGGAAATTTAAAAGTAGTTAAAGATAGAGGTTCTAATAAGTATTTTGGTAATTCTAATGCTATAGATGTATTTGTACCAAGATTAGATGGAGAGGATGATTATAAGTATTATAAAAGGGTGAACAATATGGGAAGACATTACAAAGAAGGCTATATTATAGTAGAAAGTTAGGAGTTGATAAATTGAATGTAAGTGGAATAAAAATGCCAGGAATTATTGATGTTTCAAATGTGTATGTTTATGGAATTAAAGAAAGTATAATTGCAAGTGGTTATCCGATGCAACAAGATCAGATTAAAGATATGAAAAAAGTAAATATTTCAGAAAAAGATTTAAAACGCTCAAGTCAATTAGGCAAATCAAAACAAGGTTCAGGTCATGATTGCTTTTCTAAAGGAATTATCATTCAAATGGATTTACAATGGTCAGAATATATGTGGAGACAATGGGACAGATATCATCATAATGATTATGTATCTAGTCAAAGCAAAATGCATAGATTAACTAAATTTAATATTGATGGTATGTGTAATAAGTATGTTGATAAAAATACAATAAATTTCCTGAATGAATTGATTTACGATTATAATAATTTTCAGGAATTAAAATTAACCGCATCTGATGAAGTCACTCTTAGAAATGGAGAAAAAGTTGAAGCCACAAAAGAAACTCTTTGGAAAATTATAATATCAAATTGCCCATCAGGATTGATGTTAACTGCAAGAGTTACATTAAATTATCTACAAATAAAATCTATGATAAATCAAAGAGAAAATCATAAAATGGAGGAATGGAGAATTCTGTGTGACTTTTTTAAAACACTACCAAAATATAAAGAATTAATGATGTAATAGTTTTGTTAGCAATTAAATTTTAAATATAAAGGAGAAGTGGGTATGGCAGAAAAAAGAATAAATTATAATCAAGTATTTGTATCAGGAGAAGTTTTAGACATATTAAATATAGCTAGAATGAATCAAGGAACTAGTCAAGAAGCAATAAGATTTACATTGAAGGTTGAGACAGCACCAAATGAATCTGTAAATGTAGATTACTTTACATCAATGTTTAAGTCAGATGGCTCACCAAATCAAATGTTTTTAGGAATAGAGACAATAGCAAATGAAATAAAAACTAGAGCAGAAGATGGAAAAGGAGATATAGTTAGATGTGTTTGTTCATTAGATAATAACTTATATTATAAAGATGGTGAAAAGAAAGAGAGATTCCAAATATCAGGAACTTTTTGCAATAGAGAAAAATATGATGACAAAGGTAATCCAATTGATGACAAGGGAGAAGTAGTAAAATCAATAAAAGCAAGTCAAGTCTGGAGAGCATATACATTAATTGAAAATATAGAAGAAAAAGAAGATGGCTTAGGTAAGTATTTAGAGATTAAGGGTCTAATTAATAAATATGGTAAGCAAGGTTGTAATGTGACATTTAGAATACATAATGAAGATATGATAGAAGGATTTAAAAGTTTATATAAAATAGGAGATGTTGGTCTTCTTGAAGGTACAATAAAATCTATGGTTACTAGTAAATCAGCAGGGTTTGGTTCAAGAATTAAAAAAAGTGCTTTTACATTTTTAGAAATAGAAGGAGGAGACGAACCACTAAAAGATGGAGATGAAATATTAAGTGATAAAAATTGTCCTTTCACAGATAAAAATATAGAGGCAATGAGAGAAAAAATAAAAGAAAAAGATGAAAGGGAGAAACAAAGAGATATTGATAAAAATGGTAAGACTGTTGAGATAAGTGATGATGATGTACCATTTTAAATTATAAATTAAATAATCTATTAAAAAGGAGAGATGTGAATGGAAGTTAAAGAAGGAATAATTAATGATGATTTCAAGAAAGTAGTAAATGAGGAAATAAAGAAATATATGTCAAATTTATATTCAGATAGAATTGAAGGGTTAAAAGAAAGTAATAGCCAAATTGAGATAACAAAAGCATTAATAGCCTTTCATTTAGATATAGAATCAATCCCAAAAGACAATACCAATCCATTTTTTAGGTCTAAATACGCAAATCTGGATACAATTCTTAAAGCAGTAAATCCATTATTAGCAAAACATGATTTAATACTAATGCAATCAGCAGAAGATGCAGGTAATGATAAAGTATATATAAAAACCAAACTTAAACATTCATCAGGTGAATACATAGAGTCAAATTCTGCACCATTTAAACCAGCCAAGACTAATGATATACAAGCTAGAGGAGCATTAGAAACTTACTTAAGAAGATATGCAGTTCAATCAGTATTAGCATTATCATTCGAAGAAGATGATGATGGCAACTCTTTAACAAACAAATCAAAAGGCAAATCAGAGGAAGAAAATTCAACTGTTAAGAAAAGTAGAGTGTAAGTAAAAAAATGCTACCTCTTAATGGGGTAGCAATAAATACATAGCATAAGGAGGGGAAAATTTGAATTGTAAGTGTAAGGTTTGTAAGAAAAAATTAAATACAAAAGATGCTTATAAAGTAGAACATATTACATCTGGAGGAAAAAAACGAAATATATATTATTGTAATGAACATGAATATAGAAAAGAGCAGCAGGACATATATTTCTGGAAACAATGTCAACTTGGTATAGATTATATTATGGGATATAAAGTTATAAGTAATCAAAAAAATAAGATGTTACAAGAGATAATAAAAAGTGGTTATACAAGAGAAGAATTATATGACTGTGTACTTGAGAAAAAAGATGAAATTATAGAATTACTTAACTACAGAAAAGATATAGAAGAAGAGTATCCTAAATTATGCTATGTATTTACTATGTTAAAAGGGAGTATTAGAGATATAACAAATAGAAATAGAAAAGTAAAAGATGAAAAAGAAAATGAAAAGATGTACAAAGAAAGTGAAAAATATTATGAAGTAATTGTTCCGAAAAAGGTACTTACTAATAAAAGAAAAAGTCTATTTGAAAAAATTAAAGAGGTGGATTAATGAGTGCTTATGAGAAAATAACAAGTGACAGAGGTATTATAGAGACTTTAGTTTTAGGGACAATGCTAAAATCATTAACTCTTTTTAGTGAATATAAAATTAGTGAAAGTGATTTTATAATAGATAAAGTAAAATTCTTTTTCTCCTTAGGAAGAACAATGTCTAAAACCCATAGTGAACTTGATGAAACAAGCGTAGCTAAATTTGTATCTTCAAATAAACTTAAATCTGAATATGAAAAATATGGTGGTTGGAATAGCTTATCATCTGCTATGGAATATGGAAAAGAAACTAATATATCAGCATATATTGATGACTTGGCGAAAAATAATCTATTAATCGCCTTAGATGAAAGAGGTTTTAATATAATAAAAGAAATGGAACATAAAGGAGAGAAATTTATTCCATTTGAGTTATTCCAATCTATAAGTTGTAGAGAAGTTGAAGAGTTTTATGAAGGGTTAATATCTTCATGTAGTGTAAATTCTATAAAGAATAATATGAAGGTAGAAAATCTTTTACTTACCAAAGAAGATAGAGAAAAATTAAAACAAAAAACTGAAGCAGGAACACCTTATAATATCATTTTTGAATATAATGAAAAAGAAACAGGATTAAGTGATAGTGAAGAATCTAAATATATATATGGTCTACCAGTATTATCAAATAGAACTAATGGACTTGGTAAGGGTGGAGGAATAAATATAATATCTGGATTCTCAGGAATAGGTAAAACTACATTATTATTTTTTAATTATATATTAGCTATGATATACCAAGATGAAAAAGTAGTTATATTCGCTAATGAACAAAAGTCTCAATATTTTAAGAGTATGTTAGTTTCATTTATAGCATACAACATATTCAATTATCATGACTTAGATAGAAATAAAATTGATAATGGCGATTTCACAGAATTTGAAGAAGAGCTTATGGAAAAGATAGAAATGTTCTTGAAAAATAGAGGTTTTGAAGAAAGTTTAAAATTTATATATATGGAAGAGTTTGAAATATCTGAGATATTAAGAAAGAGCAAAGAGCTTGTGGCACATGAAGGATTTACTGCTATAGCAGTTGATACATTCAAATCAGAGAATTCATCAGATGCAAATTATACAGGAAGACTAATTGAGAACTCTAAGCTACTAGATAATTTTGGGAATAAATATAATGTAATAACACTACTATCTATGCAATTAGTTACAGCTCAAGAAAATAAAAGTTCATATTTATCGGCTTCAGACTTGTCAGAAGCTAAAGCTGTTAAGAATGTGTGTGGCTTATTAATGTTAATGAGGAAAGTAGTAAATGATTTAGAGTTAGATTCAACCAATAAAAAATTCTTTTTAAAACCATATAGGCTAAAATATAATAAGCTAAAAAAGACTACTGAAAGAGAGTATATCCAGTTTGATATAAAAGATTTACAAAAAGAATACAGATTATTATTTTTAAATAAGTCAAGAAGAGGTCAAGATGGAGATGTGATTCTACTAAGATTTTATGGTAAGACTGGTAGATTTGAAGAAATAGGAAGGTGTGAAAAAGTCTATAGAGGACAATTGTCATACTAGGTGATGACTATGGAAATAAAGGATTTGACTAATCAACAGGTGATAAATTTTATGGACTATTTAGGTTCGGACTTGTCTCCTAAAAGCAATGATAGACAGTTAATATTTAATACTTGTTTATGTCATAATGGAGATTCATATAAATTATTTTATTATACAGAAAGCAAAACATTTCATTGCTATAGTTCTTGTGGTCACATAGGGAGTTTAATAGATTTATTAATACATATAAATAAATATGAATTTAAAGATGCTGTTAATGAAATAAAAGATTTCTTTGGTATTTCAAATCAACCAATGCTAAGAAAAGGATTTAGAATAAAGAAAAAATTAAAACAAGATGATATTAAAGATATACAAATAGAATTACTTCCTACCCCTAAAAAGCCATATGTATATAAAACTTTTCAGCAAGTTCCAATTAAAGAGTGGGAAAAGGAAAACATCTCTTTTAAAGCTCTTAAAACATATCAAGTACATTATAATCCATATGAAAATCAAGTAGTGATTCCACATTTCTGTTGGCATGACAAAGATAGACCTGTTGGTATTAGAGTGAGAAACTTAGATGAAGATAAAGCTAAAAGTTTTGGCAAATATATTCCATTATGGTATGACAATAGGTGTTATAATCATAGATTAAGTCTTAATCTATATGGGTTAAATGTAAATAAAGAATCTATCAAAAATTTCAAAAAAGTTATTGTATTTGAAGGTGAAAAATCAGTGTTACAGATGGCAACTATGTATAAAAATAATCCATCTGTGGCTATATGTGGGAGTAATTTTAGTAGAGAGCAAAAGAAAATATTGATAGATTTAGGTATTGAAGAGTTAATTATAGCTTTTGATAGACAATTTAAAGTTAAAGCTGATGAAGAATATGTTGCATGGAAAAATAAAATATGTAAGCTAGTTCAAGATATTAGAGAAATAGTAAACATAAGTGTAATTTGGGATAAAGATAATTTGTTAGAGTACAAAGATAGTCCTAGTGACAAAGGGAAGAAAGTGTTTGAACAATTATTAAAAAATAGAATAAATATAATACAATTTGAAGGAGTGGTTAAATGAGTGAGGTTGCAAGACAGGTAGTAGATGAAATAGTTAGAATAAGTAGCTTAGAAGTTGCTAAGATGATGGGAATGACATCTAAAGATGGGCATAGAGATTTAATAAGAAAGATAGAAAAAATAAATATAGTTTTTGATTCGGAAAAAATTCCGAATGAAATATATTGGTTGGAGGGTGAATATGAGAATAGGGGAAAATTTTATAAAGAATATTTAGTATCTAAAAAAGGTTGTGAATTCCTTGCACATAAAACAACTGGAGAAAAAGGGGTATTGTTTACTGCTAAATACATGGAACGATTTGAAGAAATGGAAAGAATTATAAAAGGACAAAAGTTAGAGCTATCAGCAAGAGATAAAGGAATATTAGATATAGTTAATTCTAAGTCGGATATAGAGCAAGCAATAGCAATAAAAACTTTTGAAGAAGTTGTAACTGCACCTCTTATAGAAACAATAGAAGAACAAAAACCAGATGTTCAATTTGCAAATAGGATTAGGACAGATGGAAGAAAAGTCTATAGCATATCACAAGCTTCTAAATTGTTGAAACTTCCATATGGTAGAAATAAATTAATGGAAAATCTAAGAAATTTAAAAATACTTCAATCAAATAATGAGCCTTATCAAACATATATAGATAGAGATTATTTATTGGTAGAATTAAATGAAACTGGAAACAAATTAGTTATAACTCCTAGGATAACTGGTAAAGGAATGAAATGGTTAGAAAATAAATTAAGAGGTAAATTACTTGCGTTAGCATAATAGGAGGTGGATATATGATACAAGAAGTTAGAGAAGAAGTGTTATTACAAAATGGAGATATATTACATACAGGAGACATTATAAATGTAAAATATAAAACTATGGAAGATATAAAAGAACAATTTTGTAAGGGGAGATTGAAAAGTGTAGATGAACAATTTATCCAATTAGATACAAGTGAAAAATATAGTACATCAGAAAAAACAATCTATGTATGGGATTTAATAGAGATAAAAAAGGTGGGTGATGAAAATGAAAAGGATAATTAATAGTAAATATAGAGCATTATATTTATTCATGTTTTTTCTAATTTTTAATTTAATATATAGTTTACATTTTGGAAGGAGTACAGAAGTTGGATTTTATTCTAGTCCATCTTGTATAGAAGAATACATACTGGATATCATAACTTCTATAGGATTATTTTTCTCAATGATGTTAGCTGGGTTCGATGTTACAGAAAACTTTATAAACAGCTTAAGGGATTATTGTGAAGAAGATACAAAGCGAGGTGAATAAATTGGAATTAAAAGATTATATAAGTAAAATAGAATTAAATGACATGCCACTAACTTTAGATAATAAGTACATGCTAAATGAAATAAGCATATCTGAAGATAGCAAAATCTTTGCTGTAAAAGACACATCAGGAATAACATCTTATTATACTGAAATAGAATTTAATAAACTATTTAGAGGAATTAATAGCATCTTAGAGAATATTATCTAGTATATATTTTTAAGGAACTGAGGGTTGAGAGCTATTAATTAATAGCTCTCTATTTTTTTTGAAAGGGGAGAGTTAATGGAAAAAGAATTATATAGCTTTAGTAAATTAAATGCATTTCACATATGCCCATTTCAGTACTATCTTACATATGTAAAAAATTTAGATCGAGAACAAAATTGTTATGGTTATTATGGCAATGAATTACATAGTTTACTAGAACAATTACAACAAAGAAAAATAACAAATCAAGAAGCTATTCAAAAGTATAATGAAGTTATAGAATATGCAAATCTAATGGATTACAACTTTCCTACACCAAATTCAAGAATTAATTATTTAGAATGTATCTTACATTACATAGAAAATTTTGCACCAATCAAATGTGATAGATACTACATAGAAGAATACTTTGAGTTTGACATTAATGGAATTACAATGAGGGGATACATAGATTTATATTATATAATAGATGATAAAATTTATGTTGTAGATTACAAATCAAGTAGTAAATTTTCCCAAAAAGACCTACCTAAAAAATCAATGCAGCTTATCTTATATGCAATGTATCTTAAAGAAAAATATCCAGATAAAATAATTGAATATGTAGCTTTTGACATGTGCAAGTATATGAAGAATGAAAAAGGAGTATTAATTGATAGAAATAAGATTGACAGTATAGAGGATTATGAAAGAGCTATAGTAAAAATTAAATATACTAAAGAGCTAGAGAAACAATTAATTGATTTTGTTGTTGATACAGTTACTCAAATAAAACAGTTAGATTCCAACGATGAGAGCGTTTGGTGCAAAAGTGATGACAAAAGTAATCAGTTTTTTTGTAAAACTTTATGCTCTCATTATAACAAGGGTTGCAAACATAAGGAAAACAAGAGTTTTAGAAAATCAAAATCATAATAAAATGTGGATTTTAATAAGATTGGAGAGTGATTTTTATAGAGACAAATAAAATCTATAATATTGATTGTATTGAATATATGAAAACATTACCAGATGAATGTGTCGACTTAATAATAGCAGACCCACCATATTATAAAATATTAAAAGAAACTTGGGATAATCAATGGGATACAGACAATGACTATTTCAAATGGTGTTGTAAATGGATAAAAGAAAGTAAAAGAATATTGAAACAAAATGGCTCAATGTATATATGGAACTGGTTTGATAATATATGTGAAATAGGTCATATTTGTAGAGAAAATGATTTTTATATCAGAAATCTTATTTGTTGGAATAGGGGAGGTGGAAGAGAAAGAAATAATTGGGGAAGTAAAAAAGAAGACTTGTTGTACATATCAAAAACAAAAAATCCAATCTTTAATCTTAATGATGTCCTCCTAAGTGCGGATGATATAAACAGAAAAATGAGTAAACAAGCATGGGAAAGAGGAAAGTATGAGAGAAAAGGCAGAAAAAATTACAATCAAGAAAGTGTGAACCCATCTAATGTTTGGTATGATTCAATCTTAACATATAATTCAAAAGAAAAGGTGAACCATCCCTCTCAAAAACCATTAAGTTTATGCAATAAAATAATAAAAGCATCAAGTAATGAAAATGATTTAGTATATATTCCATTTGCAGGGAGTGGTTCTGAGATAATATCATGTATTAAAAATAATAGAAACTATATTGCAACAGAAATAAATAATGAATATATAGAAGAAATTATTATTCCAAGAATAAAGAATTTAAAGGAGAGTGTTTAAATGAATAAAATATTTGTATTTTTAGGATATTCAGGTTCAGGTAAAGATAGTATAGTAACAGAAATCTCAAAGCAATTCAATATTCCAATTCTAATATCACATACAACAAGACCTCCTCGTGGCCAATCAGAAATCATCAATAAAACATATCATTTTGTAGACAATAAATTCTTTAAGAAAGAAAAAAATAATTTTATAGAAATGAGAAAATATATAGTTCATGATGGTAGCACTTGGCTATATGGCATACATAAATCTGAATTAGAGAATAAAAGATATGCTTTGGCTATAGTAGATGCAAGTGGGTATAAGGCATTAGAAAAATATTTTATGGGAACAAAAACTAAACTAGTACCATTTTTTATAAATACAGATGAAAATATATTGAGAAAAAGACTTATTAATAGAGGTGATAATCCTAAAGAAATTGAGAGAAGATTGGGAGATGATAAGATAAAATTTAAAGATTTTCTAAATAATGAAAATTATATTGCAATACCAAATAATACTAATTTAATTAATGCAGTAGAGCAAGTCAAAATACATATGAAAGAAGGGATTGAATGGTCTTAGCCTTAGATGTATCCATGTCAGCAACTGGATGGGCAATTATAAATAGTAATAAAGAAGTATTAGAATATGGAAAAATAGTAACTAAAAAGGAAAATTTCGATACTGAGGACGAAAGAATGTGTCATATCTGTAATGCAATTCAAGAGATAATTACAAGTCATAATATTCAAATAGTATTAGTTGAAGACCAATTTACTTCACGCAACTCTAAAACAATTCTTAGTTTAAGAAAACTCTTAGGAGCAATAATGAGAACTGTTAAATTAAATAACATAGAGATTGAATATATGTATCCAGTTTCTATTAGAAAATATCTTATGAATAGTGGTAAGGCTAAAAAAGAAGAAGTAGCTGTTTATGTAAGAGAAAATATTATTGATATTGGAGAGTACATTGATAGGACTTGTAAGGCTAAAACAAGTGACATATATGATGCTATAGCACTTGGGATAGCTTATTTAAATAAAGTTGGTGATGCTAAGTAAATGAGTGTAACTATAGTTGATAGTATGTGTGGTACAGGTAAAACAAGTTGGGCAATACAAACAATGAATGAAAGTTTAGATAAAAGATATATTTACATAACACCTTATTTAGATGAAGTAAAAAGGGTTATAAAAGGTTGTTATATGAGGAAGTTTTATCAACCAGAATCAAAAAAAGGAAAAGGAAGTAAATTAACTCATTTTAATAATCTTCTCTCAAGAGGATGTAATATAGTTTCTACTCATGCTTTATTCAGAAATATTAATGAAGAGACTCTTAAGCTACTTAAAGATAAGAACTATACTCTGATTTTGGATGAAGTAATGAATATAATTGAACGTATTTCAATTGATAAAACTGATTTTAGGATGCTCTTTAATGATGGAGTTATAACGGTTGATGATAGTACAAAGAAAATGTATTGGAACTCTAGTGATAAGAATTACAATGGAGAGTTTATAGAATTAAAAAATGCAATAGTAAATGGAGATGTTTACTTTGTTAGAAATAGTCTTGCTATGTGGCATTTTCCAGTAACTATATTTAAGGAATTTCAAGAAATATACATAATGACATATTTATTCAAAGGTCAGATGCAGCGATACTATTATGATATGAATAACATAAGTTACAATTATAAATCAGTAAAAAATATAGATAATAGATATGAATTAATAGAATATAAAGATGCTAATAAAGATCCATATAAAAAATTAATTAATATTTGTAATAATGAAAAGCTAAATATGATTGGCCAAGAAGGCAAAAATTATCATCCTTTATCAAGCACATGGTTTGAAAAACAAGTAATAAATAAAACAGATGCTTTAGACGTATTAAAGAAAAATATTTATAATTATTTTACAAATGTATGTAAATCTAAAGCATCTGAAAATGCTTGGACAGTATATAAAGATTATTTACATAAATGTAAAGGTAAAAGATATACAAAAGGGTTTATAGCTTTTAATGCAAGAGCTACAAATGAATATAGAAATAAATCTGTGTTAGCCTATTGTATAAATTTATATATGAATCCTATTGAAAAAGGGTTTTTTATAGATAGGAAAATAAGTATCGATGAAGATTCATGGGCTTTGGCTGAAATGATTCAATGGATATGGAGAAGTAGAATAAGAGAAAATAAAAGTATAGATATTTATATACCTTCATCAAGAATGAGGAATTTGATGAAAAATTGGTTAAGCACTTTTGAAAAATAAAAAGTGCTAAAATCAAAAATTTTGCTCTTTTTAGCCTATAAATATAGGGTTTTAAAAATGAGGCCTTAAAAAAGATTATATAAAAGTGCTAATATTGAGATATATTATAGCGAAATCAACACATTTGGAGATAAAGGCGTGGAAGAGTGCTGTATTACACTAAGATATGCTTATGTCCTAAATGAGATTTTATAAAAAGGGAGATTAAATTAATGAGTATAAATGTTAAAATAAAAAAATTAAGTCCAAATGCAATAGTACCATCTTATGCAAAAGAAGGTGATAGCGGAATAGATTTATATACATTGGAAGATACAGTGATTCCAGCTAGGTCAGCAGTAGCAATTCCTACAGGTATAGCGTTAGAAATACCATATGGATATGAAATGCAAGTTAGACCTAGAAGTGGTATAAGTTTAAACGGTGTTAAAAAACTGTTTTTTGTTGAAAATAAAGCAACAGAACAAATTATTATGTGGCATGAAAGCAAGGATGGTAAAGTATATCCAACTGTAAGACTGGGTACAATAGATTCTGGGTATAGAGGTGAAATCAAAATAATTACATATAATGAAGAGGATTTTGAGATTGTTATTCCTGAGCATACTAAACTTGCACAAGGAGTATTTCAACAAGTTCCAAGAGCTATATTGAAAGTCGTAAATGAATTAACTAGCTCTGAGAGAGGAAATAATGGATTTGGAAGTACAGGGGTAAGATAGGAGGGGCGTATGTATACTGTTAAAGATGTAATAGATGTATTAAAATCTACTAGAAATTGTAATCTAAGGTGTAATAATTGTATATTAAATAAAAATATAATTATAGGTCAAATAGAAAAAACGTTATGTGAGTTGTTAGAAGAAACAAAAAAATCTCTTAAACTATCTTATTCAAGTGTTGACTTTGATAAGCAAATTGAAGTTCTAAAAGAAGTGGATGACATTATATTTAAATGTTATGACAAAACTTGTCATAAATGTGTATTTGGAGAAGAGGTAGGTAATTTATATAACTCTTGTGATATATTAGAAAAGATATGTACTGAATTGAACAAAAAGACATGTAGATTAATAGAAAAAATTAATTATTATTATTATGATACTTATGAAAAATTATATTGCTTAGAAAATATTGAAACTGGAGAGAAATTTGTTGTTGATGAAAATCAAATAAAGAGATATAATATCCTCAATACTAATTTTGGAGGTGCTAATATGTATAAATATGATGATTATGTTAATTTAACAAATAGTATAGAGTTACCAGAAGAAATTAGAAATAAATGTGTTAGAGTTGTAATGACATTAGGGAATATGCAAGATATTATGGTTGTTCATAAGTTTAAAACGTATATTGTTAATGAAAGATATATTGAAAAAGTAGCTTAAATAAAAAGTGGGGCTGTAAGCAGATTTGTGTAAAAACAAATTTACCTATAGCCTTTTGGTATACTTTGTATGATTTATTCTACTAAAAAGTCAATAGACGGTACTGCGTTAAATCCGTTATCTCCTATTTTTAGAACTCTATTAAATAAAAATTCACTTAGACTACTTTGAGGTAAATCTTTAATTCTTGAATATCCTTTAATTTCCCATTGATTACTTAAAGCTACCTCTCCATAACTTTGACATTTAGTTATAACCGAATTCGCAGCTTGTTTTTTACTAACATTTCCCTCTTGGTAATATCTAGTTGCATTTGTGATACTCCTATATATTATACTGTAAATTTGAGAAACTGAAAAATTGTCTAATAATTCACTCATTACTAGTATTGTTTTTTCACCAGGATTAAAATTAAATCCAACTTTATCCATTTGATAATTTAGATATTCTAAACATTCATTCATAGCGATATCATTCCAAATAAAATAGGCTTGTTGTTCATCAATATCTATTCTAGGGTTTATAATTTCTCTTATTGTTTCAGATTTATCATTTTCATACTTGATGTTTAAATGATAGTTAACTAGATTCATATAGAAAGTGCTTGGAAAATCTTCATCATTTTCAAATGCAGATATTTTAGACATAGGATGAACCCGAATAATATTTTTTTGATATAAATGTTTTAAAAGCTCATATTCAAGACATGCAGGAGCTAGGACTCCATCTAGATTTTCTAGGGGGATTATATTTGACATATCTTCACTCAAAGCATATCTTAGCAATGTGCCTAGGTAAACTCTATCTTTAAAATCTAATTCACTTATGTCTAATGGATTTATGATAGCTTTTCCATATAATTTATCTATTAAATTTCTTTTCTCTAATTCTTCTATCTTTTTTTTTTCTTCTAAATTTTTGATTTCACGTTTTCTTTCGGAGACACAGTTGTCGCAGTTACATTTCAAAGAATCTTTATGAGTACAATTAGAGCAAAAAGCGACATTATTATTTTGAGGATAGCTAGTTTTTGATG
The DNA here is from genome assembly GCF_020657815.1 of Clostridioides sp. ZZV15-6597. Classification (NCBI taxonomy): domain Bacteria; kingdom Bacillati; phylum Bacillota; class Clostridia; order Peptostreptococcales; family Peptostreptococcaceae; genus Clostridioides; species Clostridioides sp. ZZV15-6597. The sequence continues at coordinate 39,344 of NZ_JAGWCT010000001.1, forward strand.
GTCTATTTATATAAAATTCAGAACCACAATAAGGACAATACTTAGCATTCACTTTTTCAGGTGGAAATAGTTTATATAATCTTGATGGAGAAATATTTATATTATAAAGCTTTATTAGTTCGCTAGCACTTTTTTTATTATCATAATATAACTTCATTAAATTATTTATAGATTCAGTATCTAAATGTTTTAATTTTTCATCAATATTAAAAATCATAATATTACTCCTTTAAATTATTTTCTGTAAAATAATTATAACACAGTTCATCATAAGCTTCATCCATATTATGACATATTATATTTAAATTAGTACTTTGTTAACATTTAATTATATTTATAAGTTTTTTACTTATGTATATTAACAAAATAATTAATTATAAAAGACATAATACTAATAATATTTCAGATATAATTTTTTAAATAACAAAAAATAAATTTACCTCTCAAATTCGATTTTAAGGCTTTATAAAAATCAACGCTTATAATTAATCCTGTTCAGAAATTTAACTGCTTAAATTGGAAACTATAAAAAAATAATAAAGTGATAGTGTAAAGGCATAGAAGGATTCATTCTATGCCTTATTATCATTAAAATAAGTAATTTCAATAATTATATAAATAAAATAATCAAAAAAGTCAGTTGAAAGTCAGCTAAAATGACTATTTTTTGCTTCCTCTGTATGTTATAATAAATATATGAATTTTGATAGGAGGGTAACTATGAACGCTTTTATAAGAAAAAGAAATAAAAATTATGTAGTGTACTTAGAATTTAGAGATGATGAATCAGGAAAAAGAAAACAAAAGAATATGGGAGCTTTTGATAAAAAGAGAGATGCTAATAAAAGATTAGCTGAGGTTAAAGACAGTATATACAAAGATAGTTTTCTTGTTCCAAATGAAATTACACTGTCTGAATTTTTATTAGACTTCCTTGAAAAGTATAAGGATAATATTTCAGCATCTACATATAAAAGCTATATTTCTATTTGTAAGAATCATATTAATCCTTCTATTGGAAGATATCGTCTTCAAGAGTTGAGAAATATTCATATACAAAATTATATAGATGATTTAGCTGGTAACTTAAATCCACAAACAATTAAAGTACATATAAACGTGTTGAGACTTGCTATAAAGAGAGCGTATAGAATTAAGTTAATAAAAGAAAATATTATAGATGGCATAGAAAGCCCAAGAGTTAAAAAGTTTAAGAATGAAATTTATGATAAAGAACAGATGTTAAAATTATTAGAGTTAGCTAAAGGAACTAATATGGAGCTTCCTATTAGTTTAGCTATAGGTCTAGGATTGAGACTTTCAGAAGTCTTGGGATTAACTTGGGACAATATTGATTTTGATGAGAATACAATAACTATAAGTAAGATAACTAGCAGATTGGATGGTTCTGTTATACTTAAAGAACCTAAGACAGAAAGTTCAATTAGAAAAATATTTGCACCAGTGGAGCTTATGAATTTACTAAAAGATTATAAGCTAGAACAGAATAAAAAATTATTGAGAAGTATTATTAGAAACGAATATAATTTGTTGTTCTTTGATAGAAAGGGTAATCCAATTGCTGAAGATGTAATGAGTAAGAAATTTAGAAAATTCTTAGAAAATAATGATTTACCTCATATTAGATTTCATGACTTAAGACATTCACATGTTACTTTACTTATAAATTCTAAAGTACCTATAAAAGTAATATCTGAAAGAGTAGGGCATTCAAATATTAATACTACACTTAATGTATATTCCCATGTGCTTAAAGAGATGGATAAAGAAGCTTCTGATAAAATCTCTGAAAATTTATTTAAAGCTAATTAATGGTATAATATATAATAGGCGGTCAAAGGAGGTGTTATATTCTATGAGAACAAGTAAAATCGCAAATACACACAAGGAAAACTTATCTGTTGCTGAGATTCAAAAACTATGTGCTATCGCTGGAAATATTGAGGCAAATATTCAATCAAATGATAAAACTCCGTCTTGGGATGGAGAACTATTTTTATATAAAAAAAATAAAATCGAGAAGGAAAATTGTTTAGATAATAAAAAAGAAAATTTATTGAAAAAAATAAATATACAACTTAAAGCAAATGAGGTGAAAAAGTTAAGTGGCAAAAAAAGAACTTTTTCAATGAATGTTAGTGATTTAAGAAACTACTATAACAATGAAGGTGTTATTTTATTTGTTGTTGAAATTGAAAGTGTTAACAAAATGAAAGTTTATTGTAGAAATTTACTTCCAGTTGATTTGATAAATATATTAAATGAAATAGATAGAAATAAGAAAAATCAATTGACCAAGTCTGTAGAGCTATATGAACTAAGATTTGAAAATAATCATTTTGAAAGGATAGTTAATTCGTTTTATCGTAATATAAATAAGCAAACAAAAAATTTAGTAGATAAACAAATAGAACTAAGTGAAAGAGACAAAGAAATTTCAATAGATATTGCAGAAATAGATAATAGATATGATTTATTTAATAGAGGTGTGTATGCTTACAAACCACTTAAACATGAAGATTTAGATACAATTGATTTACCTTGTGTGAACAAATTATATCTTAAAGAATTAAATACAAAAGCTATTGTAGATATTTTTATAAAAAATAATATTTATAAAAATAATGAATATATATTAACTTTAAATAAAAACAATCACAAAATAACTATCAATAATTTTATTGTTATTTATATTTACCGTATATTAGATGAGAAATTAATCAATAAGTCTATTGATATAAATTTTACGATAAAAGAACCAAGTGGGACTGTTGATAGTCATTTAAATAATTTAAAGATGTTATTAGATATATTCAAATATAAAAAAGTACTTATAAAAGAATTTTCAACAAAAGATGAACTTATTGATTTAGATTTAAAAACTATGCCATGTGAAGAAAATGATTTAATAGAAAATATATTATTTTTTGAAGATTTTAAGAATCTATTAGATATACTTGAAATAAAACAAGAAAATTTCTTATTAGATAATATGTCTCATGAAGATTATGGGAAAATAAATACACTTATAAATATATTTATTAATAATAAAACAATTAAAAGAAAGAATATGAGTAAAGATTCAGGATTTACATATATGAAAATTAATGAAAAGAAAATAATCTTATACAAGATAGAAACAGATAATAGTTGGAATCTTATTAATATTTTTGATGAAAAAAATAAACTTACTATTACTCAAAAAGAAGGAGATATGCAATGTAGTCCATATATACTTTTAAATTATAATGATATGGATAGTATTAATTTCGATGTAAATAAAGCAACTATAAATATTAAAAAATATAAAAAAACACCAGAGTATACAGATAGAGTCATGTCATATATTTTAGAATTAATTAAATACTATGATAAAGTACTTATTAAAGAATATTTAATTGAGGCACTAGAGTTATTAGAATGGATAGAAAATGAAATTGATGTAGATATAAATAAAATTAATAAATATCAAATAGTAAAAAGAATTAGAAATTTTAGTATTGATGAAATACTTGATTTAGATAATATTAAAAGAAAAAACTCAAAAGATATAATGATTCAATGTGCTATAAATATATTAATTGAAAAGTCTGAAGAAGCTAAAAATAATATGAACAATATGAGTAAAGAATTATTGAATAAATTTAAATTATATCCAATATATAATTTGTATGATAAAAAATCAAAGGTACAAACATAAAGGAATTTTTTTATAAAGTCTTACAATGGCGTATAGAGCGTCGGATTTTAGATGATATTTGAAATTTTATATTTCCAATATTTATGATATAATAAACATAGCAAGGAATATATATTTGAAAATCTAAGAGTGGTATTTCCATAAAGTCGCCTTAACTTTCTTTTAGGAAGGAGGTGAAACTTATGGTGAATCTAATGATGAATGTTATAGCAGGTTTAATAGCTTGTTGGATTTATGATAGATTAAAAAACCACTCAAAGTCGGCAGCTAAGAGTGGTTGGGAACTTAATATAAAGTTCCAGAAAAATAAATCTTCAAAATAATTTGTTGAAGGAAACATCACTCAAAGTTAAGTAAAATATATTTCCTTGCTTTTATTATACCACAAATTAAAGATATTAAAACAAAATTTTATAAATACTTACTTATTATTGTTCTAATTATATGGTAATAATTGGATTTGATTGTATAGAATTATTGCTGTAATATTTAGTTAAATAAACAAATGATTGGGGCGATAATTATGTATTTAAGAAGATTATCAAAGTCAGAATTAATTATAATGAAATTTATTTGGAATTTAAATACAAAAGTAAAATCATATGACGTTGTTAATTATATGAAAGAAAAATATAGTTGGTCAGAAAAAACAATACTAAAGACTTTATCTAAGTTATCAAATAAAAGATTTCTATATGTTCAGGAAACAAACAAATGTACATATTATACAATTGCAATTAGAGAAGATGAGTATTCTGAATTTGTATCAAAAAAAATACATGAACTTCTAGGTTCTAACTCTATAAAAAGCCTTTTAGCATCATTATGCCAAGAAGAATTAACAGATGAGAAGTTAATCTCATTAGAAGAATGGGTAAAAAACTGGGAAGAAGACGACTAAAGATTTCAAATATACTATTCTCTAAATTCGAATTTAAGGAACAATATTCATAGAAACATCTAAATCTATAACAGATGTCTCTATGAATAGTTCAAAACTGTATATTATAACTTTACAATTACGACTGTCTATTGCTAACTACTTACATTTTTTAGTACAAATATCTATACATTAAATAGAATTGTACCGTAAGTAGAATTATACTTATAATAATATAACTTTTCGGAGGTTTTTTTAATAGATTAGCGACAATAACAAACATGAAAATCAGGTTCATAAAAATAAAACTTAAAGTAATATTTTTATAATAATAAAACACATTTGATATAAAAAACAAAATAAATATTATAATTAACCTTAATTTCAAATTCATAATTTTATAACCCCCCCAAATGGTTTTCTAAATAACTCCATAATGAGTTATAGTTTTTTCATATGAACTCCAATTTCTATCTGAATATATAGCTAGGTCATATTTACGATAATTGCTGTTATTAGTTTTAAAATATATTGTTTCTTTAAATGAACAGAATCCGACAACACCTACTAAAAATCCAATTCCACTTATAATATTACCAACCTTTGTGTTAGTACACTTAGTTGCTATTATAGATGCTATAAGAGCTTTACTTTCTGTGCCTAGAAATTTGTATTTAAATTTATGTGTTCCAGTCTTAGTCCATACTCCTTTTGTCTGTATCATATTTGAATCAGGTACAAGTTCTTTTTCATCTTGTATAGTATTTGCATACTTGCCATCTACATATATCTCATTAGATTTTGAGTTAAAAGCTACAGTATTTGATTCATTTCCTCCTTGAAATTCTATTGTATGTAAATCCCCTGAAAATTTATGGTTAAATACATATTCTTGATTATCAATAGTAACTATTTCTGTAAAATCTTTTTTAGAACCATTATAAGTATCGTTTTCAGTTAGATAAGAATTGTTTGTATTTGTCAAATTAACACCGCTATCTGCGAATGATAATTCAACCGAACTTAATCCTATTGTTGTTACACAGGCTAATGCCATTAATCTACTCTGTATTTTTTTCATCTTGTTATACCCCCTACTTTAATTCTATTTTAATAGAATTGTATCATGTACGGTAACAATTGGCAATATAAATTTTTAATTGGTTTATAAAATAAAAATAAAAAATATATTTTTAAAAATATCTAATCTTTAAAATAAAATATAAATATTTGTTTTTATTTATTTTATTATTAATTTTTTCGTTTATTTAATCATTAATATTATAATATTAATGATTTTTTGATAAATATTTATTTAAATCGACTTTTAGGTTGTTTTTTAATACTTTCAATATAGTTATGCTTTTATATATATAATTAAGAAATGTTCATAAATAATTAAGATTAGTTTATGAATGCTTAAGAATTATTAATGAATGATTTCTTGCACATTCTATACTATCAGAGTAGAATTGAGATAGGTACCTAATTAAAATAAGTTTAATATATTAAATGAAAACGAAAGAATTTTATAGATACGTTTTTAATTATTATAATATTATTTACTATCATACATATTAGATTGACAAGAATTAATAAATAGATAACATATAATTATCTAGATAAAATTATATGTTAAAAAGTTTATCTAAAATTTAATTCTTATATTGTTATATGAGTAAAGGTGAGATTTGAACTGCAAAACTATTAATTTTTAGGAGCCATTTATGAAAAATAAATTTGATAAAATAAAAGTTGGAAAATATAATTATAAATATGCTCTTATAAAAGTTTGGAATCAATAATGGATTTTTATATTTTTTTTATAGCATGTGCTGTATTTTATGTTTCTGATATTTTATTTAAAAAATTTCAAATAAAATCATTTTTTTTGAAAAGTATTTTAAGTGGCTTAGCATTATACATAATTATAATTTTATATAATAAAATTAAATAAACATAAACAAAAAAATAAAGCCCTCTAAAGAAAACTCAATTAAGAGTAATCCCTAGAGGGCTTATTATTATCTATTTCCTTTTTTCTTACCTTTTTTACGACCTTTACATGCCATAATATCACTTCCTCTCAATTTTATAGTCCTATTAAATCTTTAGACTTAGAGATTTTACCTTTATCTTCTTTTAAGCAATTTTTTGCATAAAAAAATCGTACAACTCATTCAAATTGTACGAAAAATCTTGAGGATAGATATCTATAAGATTTATATTATTTTTCTTACAAATATCTATTTTCCATTCAGTTTTATTTCTATATTTTTCATATACCATTAGTCCAAATATTTCTACATAGTATTTTTTATTTTTTATGTTGATTTCAAAATCAAACCTATGATTAGTTTGGAAATTTGGTATTACATTCTTATAATATGTTTCTGTATTATATTCTATATCGTGTTCTTCCAACATATTTGCAAATAGTAATTCCCAAAATGAACGCATTTTTAATTTTTTTTTATCTGTATAATATAATCTATATCTAGGTAACAGATTTATTTCTACTAACAATTCCTCATAAGTGCCAAATTCTCTTTGATATTTAGTTAAACTTGAACACCATTCACACAAAGATATATCATGAACGGTTGGAATTCTGCCTAGTGATTTATATAATTCTAAAATATCATTTTTCAAATCATCCTTGGACTTTCTCCTACTTTTCATTCTCATATCTGTATTTATATTTAATTGTCTATGTAAGTTATAAAGATTCCCAAAATGATTTGTGTATGCAGAAGAACAATAAGATTTGCCTAATTTACTATACTTATCTAAATCTCTGTTAGTAGGATTTTTTTTAAGAATATTTTTTAGTTCTAAATATTTCTTTTTCATATCATTTTCTAATATCAAATTGGCTACTTCTTTTTTATCATATCCTAAATTTTCATACATTTCATCTATTGTAAGTCCAGTTTTTTTAAATACAGTTGATGATGCTGGTAGATAATTACAACTATTCAAATCATTTACATTAATTATCTTGTTTTGGGATAACTTATCTTCGATTAATTTCTTTATACCACTATTTATTTTTTCTAAAGAAAATGGTTCTCTGTCAAAATATCTTGATTTATTTTTATCATATAAATTAGCTGATTCTAAGGCTTTTCTAAAACTACCAAAATTATTAAAATATGTAACAGAACTTGGGTATCCTTTTTGTTTATTAATACCTCTTTGTGTGGGATATCCTATTTTTTCATTATATCTAACTAAATAATCTATTAATTCTTTTTTACTATATCTCAAATATCTAATCTCCTTATATAAATTTATCATATTCTTCAGCTAATTTATTTTTATTTTCTATTGTGTAGTGGTTTATAGTTACATCAACCCCACTGTGGCCAAGCAACTTTGATACTGTAGTTATTGGTACACCTCTATCTTTTAAAATATTAGACATACTATGTCTAAGGTCATGATTATATCCACCATCTATATCAATTAACTTAAAAGCCTTTTTAACCCATGAACTTAAGACATTTGAATTAACTTGATTATATTTACCTCCATATTTTGTAAAGAATATATATGGGTAATCTATGTCATGTTGAGATAAATAATCTTTCCATTTGATTAATAATTGTTGTACTTCTTCTGAAAATCTAAAATCTCTTGAGACACCACCTTTGGCTGTAATACCATGAATCCATCTGTTATCTAAATCTGTATTGTCCCATCTGAACTGACTTATCTCATTGCTTCTACCCATTGTTGCCAATCCTAAATTTATGTAGACTTCTAATTGTAGGCTATCCTGTTCTGAAAGTTTTTCTTTTAATTTAACTAGTTGATCCTCAGTTAAAAATGTTCTTTTCTGAACTTCCTCACCTGTTCCTGGTCTTTCTATCATTTCACACCAATTGTCAGTAATTTTTCTTTTTTTCTTTAAAAAAGATAGTAATGATGAAATGGAACTTATTCTACGTCTGATTCTTTTTTCATTATTCCCTTGCTCCATACAATAACCTATATAAGCTTCTATCTCTTCTTCACTTATATCAGTTAGTAATGCATCAAAACATTCTATATTTAAAAACTTAAAAAATTGCATTACATCACATTCATAGTTATATATTGTTTTTTCACTTTTCCCAGCTATTTGTTTTGCTCTTTTATATTGCTTCCATAATTTAATATTCTCTGGATTTGGTTCTCCAGTTATACTTATTCTCTTACTACGTTGTTTTGCCAAATACTTCACTTCCTTATAAAAAGACTAGAGAAATTAATCCCTAGTCTCTAATTTATCTTTAATTTTCGTTATATCTGTTTCGACCCTTTCAAGCCTACTATTATTAGTATTAAGAGCTTCAGCAAACTTATCTAATTTATCGTCAAATTTGTCTATCGTACTTCCAAATAAAACTCTTTGCTCTCTAATCTCTCTTGAAAAATATGCTCTTTCTTTTTTTCTATCATCTTGCTCTAGCTGTCTATTTTTTTCTAAATATTTTCCAAGCCATAACATCAGTACCATTAAAAGTATGGCTGTATATCCATATTGACTCAGTAGTTCAATCATTTCTTTTGATAACATCTACTTTTCCTTTCTATTTTGTACTTGTATTTGATTTATTCCTATAGATGCTCCCCAGCACAAAATACCTTCAAAGACAGCTTCTATTGATAGCTCTTTCATAAATAAACAACTGCTTATCATTGCTATAACTAATAATATGAAAGGTATGTATTTATTTTTAATATTAGATTCTTTTATAAAAGTTCCTAATATGTAAAGTCCACCTATTAGCATTATTAAATTTTCAGGTATAAATTGCATTATATCCATATAATTTTCTCCTATCCAAGAATTTCATTTAATTCTTTTACTTTAGTCTTTATTTGCTCTAATTTTATATCATTATTTTCTACTTTCATTGAACTTATCTTATTACATATGTTTACTATGCTTTGACCATAGTTCATATCTGGACACCATTTACCAGATAAACTTTCTACTGTTTTAGCTTCTCCATGTAAATATGGAAAATGTCTAGGGTCTAATGTAGTTCCATTTACTTTATATTCAACCTTACCAACTAATTCACTATACTTAGGATACCCCTTAGCTCCAGCATATAGTGCTAGATGGTCAATAAATGCTGATACTCCATCCTCCCAACAATTAAATCTTGTATGGGCTGTTGCGTCTAAATCTCCTCCACCTTTATTTCCTTTAAGTCCACATACATTGCAATAGGAAGGATTTAGAACTCTACCAAAATTAAAATATCCAGTTTCTACAAATGCTTGAGCAATTGCAATAACTGGATTTACACCTTTTTTCTCTGCTTCTTTATATATAATTGGGACTATAGCTCTGCATAAATAATGTGGTGGATTAGAGTTATTTTTTAATGTATCTAAATATGCAAATACTTGCTCTAGTGTTGCTGTTGATTTATCTAATATATTCAATTTATACCTCCTACTTACCTATAAAATTCAATACTTTATGAAGTGTAGCCCATCTATCATCACCTTGTAATTTAGTAAATCTCTCACTAGTTTTGATTTTGCTGGATGCTCCACCTATTACATATAGATTTTCACAATGTCCAGGAATATAATTTTTCAACTCGCATACATAAACTTCATTAGTTTTATAATTCATGGCCATTAATTGGGCTATAACTTTATCTACTTCCCCATCATAAACTATTGCGTATTTCACTTTGTCCTCTTGTGGTTTACTAACTACAGACTTATTAAATATTCCTTCAAAAATATCTATGGCCATATCTTTGGCATTGTAATTTTTAGTGTCAGATGTATCTACAAAGCAACACTCAACTAAAATTGACTTTGACTTTGTTCTTCTTAAAAATGCTAGAGTTTTCCTTTCTTTAACGCCTCTATTTTTAAAGTCCTTATCACCTTTTGTATGATAAGTTTCAGTTATTTTTTTACATATTCTTGATGCTATTTCAACAGTTTCTTTGTCATTTAAATTATATACTAAAACTTCTACACCTCTACCTCCACCTGAGTTAAAATGAATACTTACATTTAAATCTGTGTTATATGAATTACATTTATCTATAATCTTATTCAATATATCACTTTGAGAAGTTCCATTATTGCATGTAGTATCATATACTGTACATTCCTTTTTTACTAAAGGTATTAACTCTTTTAGTACATTTCTTGCTTCTGTAGATTCTTTTATATTTCCTACTGCTCCAGAACCTACTTTACCATCTGGGTTGTGTCCTGCATGGGCTGTTAATGTTTTTATATTCAAAATTACCACTCCTTTTAAATAACTAATATAAAAAGAGCCTATAAAACAAGGCTCTTATTCGCTCGATTTCCAATTAAAATTATGATTTTAATATGTTTTGTACATTAAAAAAGACTATACTATGTAGTCCTCTCCTGTTATTTCTTTATATTCTCCTTCTGTTATTTTATCTTTTAGTACTGCATTTTTAACCATTTCTTTACTCCACATTTTATTGTCATAATAGTATTTTATTTTTTCAAATCCTAACATTATATTAATCCTCCCATCATTAGTACATAGTTTATATTAGCATTTTCTAATTCTAATTCTTTAACTTTTTTAAGTGCTTCTTGCTCTGGAGTTAGTGGTATTTCATAATACTTAAATGTAACTTCTTTTGTAATTTTGTTAACTACTGTACTAGTACCAAATCCTTCACGAATTTCAGGAGTAGGTAAATTTTCTACAAATACTCCCTCGGCTTCTAATTCTTTCTCAGTTTTTCCTAATCCATATTGAGGGTCTAGTGGTTTGTAGTGTATTAAACCTACTTGGTATAAATCTCCTTCTAAATGTTGTAAATTTGTTAAATATATCATTATATATTTCCTCCTTATAATTAATTTAAATAAGCCACTTTCTTAATCGAATGGGTGTTATTAATTTTATATATTTTATCAGTCTTATTACTGACTATGAGACGATAACTATTATCTATAGCTATTAATTTTGAAGTTAAATCTATATTAGTGGTATCTTGTATAAGTTTTCCTGCACTTGATATTTTCTTTAACTCTGAATCTGTTAGTACATAAATGTAATCCACATCATCAACTATAAGACATCTAATATTTGAGACATTATATCTCCATACCTCAGTTCCAGTAGTAGTAGATGAAATTTTACGAACTGAATTACTATATTCTTGTATAATATTGTTCATACTATCACAGCCTAGTGAAACTGTACCATAATATGAACTAGTCCATACAATATCTCCATAACGAGAATACTTAGTAATTGGTACTTCAGCACTCCCTTCTCCTCCTATAATAATATTGTCATATTCATCAATAGTACAAGATGTTATAGGGAAAGTATGACTTGTATCTGTCCATACTATATCTCCATTAGTATTCATCTTAATAATTTTAGTACTATCTCCTACTGATATGATATTATCTTTAGAATCTACTACTAAGTCCCTAATGGTAGCTGTGTGTTCAATTTTACTCCATATTTCAGCTCCTGCTCTAGTTAACTTTTTAATAGAGTTATTATCAGTGGCCACTATAATTTCTTGCTGAGAATTTTCGGTTGATAATATAGCACTTGATTCTCTCACAAATCTTGACCACAACTGTTTATGACTAGTATCTAATTTATCTATACTCCTATTAGTATTACACATTACTATATCATTACTCTTGCATGTTGATATGTAGTTATGAGGAATCCTACTAGTTGTAAGAGTTGTTCTAAATATATTAGTATTATCTTCCTGTACGATAGTTTTTATATCTTGTATGTTATATACTTTATTAGTTTTATCATCTACAGCTATACCTCTATTATTAAATATCTTCTGAATACCACTTTTGTATCCTACAAATACAAGACCATCATATCCAGTACATACGCTGTAAGGTATCTCATCCTTGTATGTACCATAGTTTACATCATTAAAATCTTGTTTTACCTTAGATACTTTACTATCTGTACCATTTGTCCAGTATATGTATCCGTCATTACCCATTTGCACATTATTAAATTGACTATATGGACTTTCATAACTGCATACTAATTCATAAGTAGAACGTGAATATTTATGTAATGTAGTGCTTGACTTACTACTTGTATAGATATCTCCATATTTATCAACGACCATGTTATCACAGTTCTTACTTTCAGCTTTGAATGACTTAATTAAAGTATTTCCAGCATATTCTTCTACAGTTCCACCATTCAAAGCTACTAATGTACGACTACTATTAGCATATATCCCGCATACATAAGAACCCGAAGTTTTGTATTGTTTAGATATCTCACCTCCTGCATTTAGGATATATACATAACCTGCACTCGTACCTACATAAATATAACCAGTAGACTCATCCACCCATACCTTATTAGCTCCTGAAATGCCTTCTCTTCTAAATTCTCCTCCTCTTTTACTATACTTTTCTACTGTACCATTAAAGTAGATTACATAGACGTTATCATCTTTATCAGCATACATATCATATACTGTATATCCTAGACAAGAACCACTTAATACTATTGAACCATTATAATCATATTTAGTAAATCCTATTGTAGGGCTAGTATTATGAGTGTATATGTAATTTGGTGAAGATTTCATAATATAACGATAATCAGATACATTGTCAACAAGCCATTCAATTCTACCTGGAGGTGTTTGAGGTAATATCTTGATGTTGTTAATATTACTTGCCATAGTTTGAAATGTATCATTGCTACTAGTTGGTACATTCTTGTCAGTAATAGCAGTAGCAATTAATTGTTTACCATTACTGACAGATTGAAAAACCTCTTTTAATGCTCCTTCTACATTATCACTTGTAAAGTTATTTTCTGTATCTTCTATAGTTACATTCTTTGCTTCTAATACAAGATTTCTAACTTTATTAACTAACTCTTTAAAAGTCATTTAATCACCTTCTTTCAATAAAAAAGAACCATCTATAATGCCGGTTCTGTTCCTTCTACTACTCCACTTTCTTTAATTATATAATCTTCTACTGCCTTTCTGTACTCTACATTAGTTACATCATCTAACTCAAAAGGTCTATTTTTCAAAGGATTTAACCCTTTATTCAAAATCCTCTCTGCTAATATTCTTACTACAATATTATTTATATTCATTATAAAATTCCTCCTACTTTTTCATTTTCTGCAATTAGTAATTGATTTTCTAATTCTTGTATCCTCTTTTCTTCTTCTGTTACATATACTGGTATTTCTTCTAAAATTGGCTGTTTTGTTTCTATGTTTATACCTGTAATTCTATTTTTGGTATAATCTATACTTCCATATGGAATATCAATGCAATGTAATTCAGTTATTTCATCATGTTCTAATATATCTCCTGTTGCTTCTCCTGTTTGAATTAATATTTTGCCTGTTTGGTCATATATAATTCTATTTGCTCTATCCATTTTATCACCTCTTTTATATAAATTTTATAGCATACCAATTGTATAAGACTCCATCCACGTCTGGAATTATAGCTGGAACATAAGTATTATTTTCTATCCAAACACTTCCTTTATTGCTTTTGTATGCTTGCCCAAAAGCGGAATAATTTTGGTCTCCATATGGTTTACGAAATCTGGAAGTAACAACAAAATCAGTTTCTCTAGAGATTGAAGGGATGCCTGATGTACCAAAAACAAAATGTTTATAATATACACTAGAACTGTCTTTGTATTCGCATTCCGCAAAAAAAAGGTTAGGAACAAAATTTAATCCTTCAACTCCAATCCAAGCCTTAGGTTGACGTTCATAATTATTATTGTGGTTACTATCGTATAAATAAGCACTCCAAAGTGAATTTTGTATGATAGATGTAGTTCCATGAGCAATCTTATATTTTGCATTTAATTGAGATATTATATTATTTTTTTCTGTTAACTGGTTCACCAACTCTTGTACACTAGCATCTGAACTATCAAAAGAAGTCTTTATTTTCTCTGATAACTCCACAAGTGTATTATTTAAACTTGCTTCTATATTCTTTAATGCTAAAGTGTTTATAATACTTGTTTTACCATTTTTAAATCCTGCATTAACCTCTGTCAGTTTTGCAGATATATCTTGCAGATTTACATCTTCGGGCAGTGGCATTATATTCTTACTTATACTTAATACTTTTTCTGCTGTAGCATTATTACTGTCTGTAACAACTATTTTAAGTGTGTGTAGAGCATTATCTTCTAATGTATAGTTAATTGTTTTCTCTGTTGTTAAATCTGTTGTTATAGTTTCTTTTAGTACATCATCTATAAAGTATTCTATTTTAGTTAGTAGTGTAGGGTCTGTGTGGTCTACTTTAAATGTTGCTTGTGTGGAGTTATAAGATGATACATTTAAAAACGGTAATGCTTGAAGTAGCGTTATTTTAGCACGACCATCTGAATAATCACCTACGACAGTAGTATTTCCACCAGTTGTCATGACTACATTATCAAAATAATATTCTGATGTTGGAGTATATCCAGGTGGCTTATAACTATCTTTAGTTAGTACATAACCACTTCCACCACCACTTCCATATTTGCTGGAATCAGCACAAGCGCCACCATACCAGCCACCGCCTCCACCTGTATAAGGTGAAGGTTTACTAGGAGTAGCGCCTTTTCCAAAAAGACCATCGCAAGAACCATTATCAGGGATACTTCTGCCACCTTCGTATTGTGTACCACCAAAAGCAGGTCTGCCATTCCAGCCTCTACCAATTCCACCTTTTAAACCTCCACCACCACCTCCGGCATAAGCATCATAGCATCCACCACCACCTCCGGCAACAATTATACGAGATAGTAAGCTTTGTTCATTATCCCAAGTACCACCAACAAGTCTTATATCAGTAGCACCACCACCACTACAGCTAGTAGCATATCCACCACCATTGAACGAATAACCTTTTCTGCCATCTAAACCAACATAAAGATATAAAGTAGTTTCTTTTTTTAATGTTAATTCCCCAGAAGAATAACCACCTTTTCCATAATAAAATCCATCTGATAAAGGAGTACCTGTAGCACCACCTCTAGCACCCCAGCATTCAAGTTTATATTTACCAGGCTTAAGTATAATTTCTTGTGCTGAATTTACAGCATCAAAATTCCATTCAGTCTGCACTTTCTCACTCTCCTTTAACAATAAGTTATCAACTCATTTACACTTGTTGCAATATTAGATAATCCACCATTTACTTTTTCTTCTATATTAACCAATCTATCTTCAATTTTCTTAGATGAATAAGTAGTCATTTCAGACACTCTGTTATCATCTACAGTTGCATTTATAAAATGAGTTTCTGCATTTCCATTTATCACATAGACATTTAATTCTGACCTTGTTTCACTTCTAATTTCTATAGAATTATCATCTATAATTTTAAAGTTTGTAACTACATTTTCTTTTGTAGTAGCATCTATAATATTTACGACTATTCTCTGTGTTAGCAAACCATGTGTTACAGTTGCTTTAAACCCATTCTCTAAATCCTCCACCCAATCATCAATTGTTATTGTTTGGGTAGATGCCACATTTGAACCACCTGCGATAAGTTGGTCAATTTTAGTATTCAACTCTGTTTTAGTAGTTTCTATATTTGTATTAACTTTTCCAATTTCACTATTAGTGTCACTAGGTACATTTTTTAATTTTTTTACTACCTCTTCATTTAACAATTTATCACCTTCTTTTTTATTTAGAGAGCTACATTAGTAACTCTCTATTTTGAATATAAAAAAAGAACTCTTACAGTTCTATGATAATGAAATCTCTAGTGCTTCACACATTTTTCTTACCTCTTCTCTATATTTCATAGGTACTTGGTTAATTGTTTTTAAACCTCTCTCTATTAATCCTACATAAATTGCTGCCATACTACTTCCTCCTTCAAATTTTATATTTTTTAATGACATGGTAGATGCTTGTTGACTGCCTAATACCATTTCGCATATCTCCGCAGTTGCTAACATTAAATCTGTAATGTCATTATCTTGCGTTTTTTGACTTGTATTTAAATTATTTAAAGCCTTTTTTTGTTTGAGCTTTTCAATTTTTTCTTCATTTAAATTTAGCATTTAATCACCTCTTAAAGTGTAGACTCATCTATAGAAAATATCATAGATGGTCTTTTTATTGCAGTCCAATCATCACCTTTTTCAACTATAATTTTAGGTTCTGCTTGTGTCATTCCTTTTTCTTCTAACTCATAAATTTCTTGATACCCTGTGTCAACTTTTTTCATTTCTAATAAATTCATATCTTTATGCATACCTGCGTTATTTGTTTTGATTCGAACCTTCAATTGATTTATAAGTTGATAAATTATATCTCCTATATTTACGCTATCTTCTAACGCTCTATCTAATGTTATTACAAGCTTGCCATCAGCACTATTTGTTAAAGAATTTATGTTATACTTTTTATTCTTAATAAATAGATTAGCACCTTCTGAAACATTTATAGAGTTATTCTCTTTATTAATTGTTGCTCCTAAATACAGATTATCTCCAAACAGAGTATTAGCTTTAAAATATACATTATTTATGCCAAGATTTAGTTTTTCAAGTGGAATAGTGAACAGCACAAAATTATTGATAAATTCATCCTTTGAATGTATTAACTCATTGTTTAAATACATTTCAATTTTATCAATTTCATTATTTGAATCATTAACTTTTAACTTGATACCAGATATAGTCTTTTCAGCTAATTCTATGGATGGTTTTGTTGTAGGTGCTTGGTAAGTCATAAATAAAGTTTCATCTCTTCCAGCATCTAACCAAAGTAAGTCATTGTTAAATTCTTCTGGTATTTGAACTTTATTAAATATATATGGATTATTAGAGTTCATATTATAACAATCTCTTATCTTACCACATATCCAGAGTGATTTATCTAACTTTCTAAAAGATATATAATCTCCACCTATCTCTACATCTTCTACATCTACATCTAGTTTAGTAAATGTTTTTATTATTGTATTTGCAGAAGCTTCACCTAATCCAAAGTTACCAAATCTATTTAATCCTTGACCCCACACAGAGTTATCATTTAGTAATACTAAAGTAAATTTATCATCACACATTACTTTTTTTACATTGGATATATTTACTCTTTGTAATTCACTCACTTCATCGTTATGACCTAGCCCCAGCTGGTAATCGGAATTTAATCCTGCTGAATATAGAGTGCCATCATTTTTTAGAAAATATGAAAATCCAGCACCACATGAAGCTTGTCTTATATCTACAAAGTCTAGTTTAGTGAAGCTTGTCAATAAAGTTGTTGTTCTTGGATTTAATAACTGACCATATGTATTATCACCACATCCAAATAACTCTCCGGAAGTGTTTACAATTAACGAATGAGTCTTTGACATCCAGAACTCTTTTATGTTTTCTTGTAATTCTATTCTGTCATTATCTATATCATATTTTTCTTTATATATAGAACCTATAACATTTTTATAATTTATATCGCTTCGTGATGGTATTATATATTTATTATTTATTAAATTAAAATTATTGTTTAATATATAATTATTTAAAGTGTCAAATCTGTATAAGTAATGCCCTTCAACCTTAGTAATTTCTTTTACAGAACCATCACTTCCTCCTAAACCAAGTTGACCATAACCATTATATCCTACACTGAAAATAGCACCATCATTTTTAATTATAAAAGTAACAGAATCGCTACAAGCAATTTCTTTTATATTATCTATATCAACTTTTGTAAATGTAGTTCTCTGTGTATTATCACCTAAACAAAGTTGACTATAAGAATTACTTCCTGTACTCCAAATACTCCCATCTTCTTTTAATATAAATGTATGATTACTAGCACATATGACTTCTTTTACATTATCAATATCAACTTTAGTAAATACGCTTCTATTAGTAGTATCACCTAATCCTAATTGACCATAATAGTTATAACCACATGAATATAAAGTTCCATCATTCTTGATTATAAAGGTGTATGCCTGTCCACAAGCAATCTTTTTAACATTATCAATATCAACCTTTGTAAATACATTTCTTTGTGTAGTATCACCTAAGCCTAACTCTCCATAACTATTATTTCCTGTACTCCAAATACTCCCATCTTCTTTTTGTATAAATGTTTGATTATTTCCACATATAATTTCTTTTACATTATCAATATTAACCTTTGTAAATACATTTCTTTGTGTAGTATCACCTAAGCCTAATTGACCATTAGAATTAAGACCTGTACTCCACACAGTATTGTCATTTTTTAATATAACTGTTTGGTTCCAGCCACATATAACTTTTTTCACATTATCTATATTAACTTTAGTAAACACATTTCTATTAGTAGTATCACCTAAACCTAATTGACCATTAGAATTATTACCACTATTCCATACAGTCCCATCATTTTTCAATACAACCACATGCATTTTTCCACATACAACATCTTTTATATTTTCCACATTCATTCTAGTAAATACTCTTTTGCCAGCAGTATCACCTAAACCTAATTGACCATAGGAACTACTACCACTACCCCATAAAGTATTGTCATTCTTTAATATGAAAGAAGTATCTCCTAATACGATTTTATAATTGTTTGCATATTCTGTGAAATTATTTTTTAGTTCTATATTAACCTTAGTAAATACATTTTTATTAATAGTATCTCCCAAACCTAACTCTCCATCGCTGTTATAACCACACGAATATAATGTTCCATCATTTTTTACTATGAATGAACTAGCAAAAGTGTTACTATGAACTATATTTTTAACATCATCTATATTAACTTTAGTAAACACATTTCTATTAGTAGCGTCACCTAGTCCCAACTGCCCATATACATTATAACCACATGAATATACTGTATTATCATTTTTTAATATAAAAGTACATTCACTACTACATACAACTTTTTTAACATCACCTATATTAACTTTAGTAAACAAATCTCTATTATTATTATCTCCTAATCCTAATTGCCCATAACTATTTGCCCCACACGACAATATACTTCCGTCATTTTTTAATATGTATGTAATAACATTAGAACAAGCAATATCTTTAACATTATCAATATCAATTTTAGTAAATACATTTCTGTTAACTTTATCACCCAACCCTAATTGTCCCATTTCATTATAGCCACAAGCATACACTGTCCCATCATTTTTTAATAGAAAAGAATTAACATGTCCACAAACTATTTTATTTATATTATTAATATCTACTTTGGCAAACGTGTTTTTAGTATATGGAGTAGTACCAATTCCAAATTGTCCATAATTATTGTCACCAGACACCCAAACTGTATCATCGTCTTTTATTATAAACATATGAAGGTATCCAGTATATATTTTTTTTACATGTTCTATATCTATCTTGGTAAACACAGTCTTAGTTTCAGTAAAATTAAATTTTCCTCTGTTGTCTCCACATCCCCAAAGCGTACCATCATTTTTTAATAAAAGAGTATAAGCTCCATGACACATAACATCCTTAACATTATCTATATCAACCTTAGTAAATACATTTCTGTTAACTTTATCACCTAATCCTAACTCTCCATAAGCATTACGACCACATGAATATAATGTCCCATCATTTTTTAATATAAATGTATGTTGATATCCACAAACTATTTTATCATTTTTATTTATTATCAAATATTCGCCATCATCTTTTAATAAATATGTATCTCCATTTAAATTTACACTTTTGCTAAATCCTATGTAGTCATTATTTTTATACTCTGTAAAAGTAGTAAAGTTATCTGAATTATTAAGAAAATGTTGACAACCTAATTGCCCAAAATTATTAGAACCAGCAAATAATAGTTTATTATCTTCCTTCATTATAAAAGTATGAGTATTACCAGAGAATATTTTTTTTACATTATCTATATTCACTTTAGTAAATATTTTTTTATTTACTTTATCACCTAGTCCCAATTGTCCATAATAATTGTAACCAGTAGATAAAACTGAGCCATCAGTCAATATTATAAATATACCTTGATATGAGCATGTAACATCTTTAACATTATCTATATTAACTTTAGTAAATGTATTTCTATTAGTAGTATCACCTAATCCTAATTGTCCTTTGTTGTTTTCACCTACACACCATAAAGTATTGTCATTTTTTAATACAAATGTAGTTGTTCCACCACATGCAATTTTTTTTACATTATCAATATCAACCTTTGTAAATACATTTCTATTAACTTTATCACTAAAACCTAATTGTCCATAATTATTTAAACCACACGACCATACACTTCCATCACTCTTGATTATAAATGTATGAGAACTTCCGCATATAATTTCTTTTATATTATCAATATTAACCTTTGTAAATACATCCTTATCATTAGTATCACCTAAACCTAGTTGTCCACTACTATTCATCCCACATGAATATACTGTATTATCATTTTTGGTTATAAATGTGTGAAGTCCACCACATATGACATCCTTAACATTATCTATATCAACTTTAGTAAATACGCTTCTATTAGTAGTATCACCTAGTCCTAAAGCCCCACGTTCATTCAGCCCACACGAATATATTGTACCATCATTTTTTAATATAAATGTATTATAGCTATAAGAACTAATTTTTTTAGCATTATCTATATTAACTTTAGTAAATACTTTTCTATCAATAGTATCATCTAAACCTAATTGACCATGTCTATTATAACCACACGCCCAGATACTTCCGTCTATCTTTATACCGAAAGTATAACCACTACCTGGACTTATTACTATATCTACAAAATCATAATTATCAAAATCCTTGTTAAATTCATCAAAGTATATATCTGTATCTAAATATCTTCCACGTTGTAAGATTTTATTTTCTTTCATTAAATCATTCCTTTCTTATTTAATTTCATAAGAATATTTTTCAAGTTCTATACTATTAGCTCCAGCATTTGTACTGGTGTTTGAAATAGTTTCTATAAAATTGTCATCTAGCTCGTGTATGTATTTCACTTTATAACAAGTGAAAGGAATGTCTATTTTATTAAAAATAACATTCCCTTCACTACCAAATATTCTTCTTCTGTCTGTGTCTAATCTTAGACCTTCGATTGATAAGATACCTTTTGAATCAGTTAAATTGTCATACCATTGACCTACTTCATCTACTGCACCAGATTCTAATTCTAAATAAATTAATATATCTAAGACTTTATCAGATAGAGCATCATACTTGGCTTTTAAACTGTCTAATTGTTGACCTAAATTTCCACCCTCTTGTAAAACTTTAACACTAGCATCTAATTCATTCACTGCATCTGATATATTTTTAGATACTGTACTTAATTCACTTGAACCAACTTTATTTTGTATTAAATTTATCTTCTCTAAGTTAGTAGCTATATTACTTTTATTTTCATTTATCTTAGTTAGACTCTCATCAAATTTTGCATCAATTTTAACACTAGAATAAGTACTATCTAGTGTTGTTATATTATCATTTATTGTAGCTTGTATAACTTCTTTATTTGTATTACCATTTACAACAGTTACTTTTACATCTATAGCTAATTCATTAAAAATATCTATCGTATTATTATCTACTACAGTATAAGAATTAGTCATACTTTTTTTAGTTGATTCATCGAGTATCGCAACGAATATATTTTCTGTAACAAGATTATGATTAACTGTAAGTTTAAAATATTCTCCATCAGCAATCCAATCAGATTCGGAATAAGATTTACTAAATGCTATATTAGTTGCAGCAGATGTCATCTCGGCTATTTTTTCATTAACCTTTTCAAAATCATAAGTTAATCTATCCTTTAAAGTGTCCTTTACAGTTCCATCAATAGTTTCTCTAGCTTGCATTAACTCGCCTCTAGCATCAAGGCTTTCAAGTTCTTCAAATCTATTTTCAAATTCAGTAATCTTATTACTTACAGTAGTTGTCATATCTGTCTTAGCAGTATTTACTTCAACTATTTTGTCATCAACTTCTTTTATTTTTGTATCTAATTTTAAAGTACTTTCATCAATACAATCTTCAACATTAGATATAACCTGATTTACTTCGTCAAGTTTATAGTCAATCTGTTCTTGGTTATCTGTAAGTTTATCTTCAAATGTCTTATCATATAAATCAAAAGTGTCATTAGCTCTAGCATCTAAATCTTGAAATTTCTTATCTGTTTGAGCTTGCACATCAAGCATTTTGTCATCAACAATATTGTCTATTTCTTCAGATTTAGCATCTATCATTTCATCGAGTTGTAATTGACAGTCAGTAAGTTTGTCATCTACTTGAATTTGCATATTTTGAATGGATTCTTCACGATTGGCTTCTTGATTTTGACGTGTTAACTCATTAAACTCTCTTTCTTCTTCTTGTATGTTTCTTATATCTTCATTGTAAATTCTAATTTGTTCTGCTTTATCTCTTACTTCTTCATTTCCTAAGATAGTTATTTCAAGCTGTTCAACTCTTTTAGTCAACTCTTTATTATTTTTTATAATTTCTTCTGCTTGGGCTATTATTACTAATAAAACTCCATACTCATCAGTTGAAGTGATATCATCATCATTAATCATACCCTCTTCAACTCTATAATAAAGATTTGTAGTATTAATTAGAGTTCCATCTTTCACAAGGGATAGTTGAAATGTATTTATACCAACACTTGCTAATGCTTGTCGACTAAGTTCTATCTCTACAACTCCATTTTCTGCATCTACAACTTCACATTCACCATTAACCTTTTGTCCATCACTTTTTGTAATGCTAACTAAGACCCTGTCATATTCAGACAAATCTATTATTTCATCTTTATTTTTCAATATTGCTTCAATATAAGCTGTTTTAACATCATTTTCATTATAAATAAAATAGTCTAGTAATCTTTTGTTTATCCTATAATTACTAAAATCTACTTCTATGGTATGATTCTTTATTTCATAATTTTTCAAAGTATCACATCCTATTGTTCTTTATTTTGTTCTTCTAGTTCTTTTTTCAAGTTCTCAATTTCTTCTTGTTGTTGCATGTTAAGTGCCTTATAAAGTATTAGTTCATTATATAAACTTTTTATTTCTTCAAATGCTACTGTATATGCTTTTTGTAAATTTACTTCCATATTAACACCCTCCTAAATTATTAATTTTCTCATTTAATTCATTAACTAGTATTTCTAATTCTTCTCTCTTTTGTATTTCTTCTTGAAGTGCAGTTGCCACAACTGTTGTATAACCAGATGGACTAAACATTAATCCATTTTCTTCTCCATAGTCATATAGAAATGTTTTTCCAACATAACTATCTTTAAAATCATTAGCTATAAACCCTATTTGACTATCTGCAATTGTCCTATCTTTTTCTGCTATATAATCAAATGTTGCTGGTTTAAAATCATCTCTTATAAAATCTAAAAATGGTGTTGGAGTTATGCTTGAACGAGTTCTATTCTTAATATCTTTTATGTATACTATATTCTCTTTAAACTTTTTATCAGATTCACTCAGAGTAGAACGAGCATATAAATATCTCCATTTATACTTCTCACAACCTAAATCAGTTACAGAACGCTCTGGATAAAATGAATATCCTACACCTAAACTATCTCCATTTGTAAATGTAAAAGTAGCTCCTCCACATCTTACAAAAGTATCATCTCTTTCAACAATAAAGTGTTCTTCTCCATCAACATATATTTCAGCAGTATCATATCCTACCCAAAAATAATTATTGCTATCATATTTTAATCTTATAGCTGATGCTTGACTAGCACCATCTGATTGTCTTGCATCTATTGCAAATCCAGACCTGCTACTTCCAAATAATCGTATTATTGGTTCATGACCACTAGGAGTTGTCAATATATCACATGCTATAGCTCCTTGATTTACTGTTAATCCATTCCTATCTATTTCTACATAATTAGATATATCATTAAAACCAAATTCAATTTTATCGGGTTTAATTCCTATTATTGAACCACTGTTGTTCCTCGTGACCATCATAGTTATATCATCTTTAGTCAATTTAATTTGAGCAGAATTAGTTTTAGTTACACCATCCACTCTAGCTACTTCTAATTTTATTTCTTTAGCTGTAGCGTTTATTTGTGCAAATTCCTCTGATATACTTCCACCCATACCTGTTATATAAATTTTATCTACTGTATTTTTAAGTTCATTTATTTTTAAGTTGTATTGAGCAGTTGCATTTATAGCTAAAATTCTATCTGAAGGTGTAATTATACCATCTGAAATAACTGAATTGATTATAGATTTTAGATTGGTATTTGATGCATCCAATGCTGATTTTGAAGTGTTTATTGCTACCAAGTCTACACCAGTAGTTCTATCAATAAGTTTTTGTAACTCTGTATATAAACTGGCTTTATCTGTATCTAATAAATTAAGTTCAATATCTATCTTTTCTTTTTCTTCATCTGTAATCTCATTATCATTAAAATAATTAGACAGGTTAGAACTAAATGTTCCTAAGTCTGTATTTAACTTAATTATAGCCTTATTTATGTTTTCTCTTAATGTTATATTTTCTTGTGAGCCACCAAAATTTTTAGTTACTTCTTTTACTAATATGTTTACATTTTCAGCTCTCTGGTCTATAAGAGACATATTTTCTTTTATATGAGATGCATCTTCTTGTACTTCTAAAACAGTTTGATGTATTCCATCAATATCTTTTTCAATAACTACAAATTTTTCATTATGTTCTTCATCAGTCTCATATAATCCCCAAATCTGTTCTTCAGTATTTTTTCTTGAATTACCATCAAAAGATATATTAAATATTGGTGAGTTTATAGGAACTTCTGTATGCTTTCCATTATCATTTACAACTACTAAAAATTGACTACTTCCTTCTGGTAATCTTACATTAGATACCTTTAATGTTGCTGGATTATCAACATCCCAATATATATATTTTTTATTTGTTTCCTTGTCTACTACTTGATAAAGTGTGTTGTTATAGGTTACAATTACTCCAGTAATTCTTATCCAGCTATCTGCTGGGGAATTATCTAATATCAATTTATATCAACTCCTTTTGTATATTTTTCTTAGGAATATATTCGTCTGGTAGGTTAATTCTCTTCTTCTGTTGCTGAATAAATAAATGTCTTTTAGAGTTTAATGTTCTTGTTGCATGTTCAGCTTTAGTCAAATAATCAGCTATAGTCCTTTTATCATCTTCTTTTATTTTTTTGTTACTTAATGTTAATTCTAAAGTATCCAATTTACCATTTTTCAAATTCTGAGTAAAAGATGTAAAGTATACTAATTCTTCTTCTCCAGATTCTTTGCTATGTAACACTATAATATCTCCTAAGCTTAAATCACCCTTCCAATGCTGTCTAAAATTAATATCTATTATTCTGTCTAAAAAGTTTATAACATCTAGTGTCCATTCTTTAGTTGGGATACATTTTAAACTCAATTGTCTTTTACCTTCTGCTATTAAATCTTCAACTTTTAAAAAAGCATCATTTGTATAAGTATCATAATAGAGAAATTCGTTTAATTCATCTAATAGAGCTTCATTGAATATTAAATATCCATCCTCATCAGTTGAAGTTTCTCTCTTACAAAGAATATTTATATCTTTTATACTTTCATCTAACTTTGCTATTTCTTCTTCTAAATGTTTTATTTGAACATCTAATATGACCTTTTCATCTTCTAGCTTACTTATTTCTGCTGCTAACTTAGCTGATTCTATTTCATTTTTATGTTCAGGATTATCATATGTTTTCTTTATATCCTTCTTAGCTTTTATAGTCTCTATTACATGTAGCCATTCATTGCTTTTGCTGTCACGTTCTCTTTGTTTCTTAAGCTTTGTATCTATTAATTCTCGCCAAATTGGCTCTCTTATTTCATTCATTTCCTGGTATTTCTTTATAGCTCTACTAAGTTCTTCGCTCATTTCTTTATTATCTAAGAAATAAGAATAATTCTCAATGTAATTATATCCTGTAACTGTAGCTCCTATTATATCCATGTCTTCACTGCCTTCAAGCTTCAGTCTAGTTACTATATCATCACTATTTGTAGTTCTTTCAAGTGATTTTATATAGTTATCATGAGATAAATATAATTGAATATTATCTCCAAAACTATCTATATGATATAAATTAACTAAATTATTGTAAGTATCAAAATCGGCTATACATTCAAATTGTTCTTTTAGTTCATTATTAAAATAATCTAACCAGTTAGAATTAATACTCTCTTGCCATCTTACCTTTTCTCTCTTGTTACCTTCACTATCAGTTTCATAAGCAATTGAATCATCTACATGACCAAGTTTCCAGCCCGTTTCTTGTTTTAAATAATCATTAAGAGATATAATAGATGCTTCTTCATCCTCGGTGAACATCTGTAATCCATAATCCTCAATATTTACGTCAATCTTTCCTAATTTAACCTCTTTTGATTTAGCTGTTACTACCTTTAATTTATCATCTGTGGTTACAACATTCTTAACCACAAAGTATTCTTTGTTATTAAGACAAATAAGACGTTCTTCTTTCATTTCTTCAAATAGAGGATTTATTACTTTAGAGAATTGAAAACGTTCTGTAATATATTTTGTAATGGTAAGTTGTATTTCATCTACTCCACCAAGCTCACGCTTTATAGAATTTAGAAAATTGATTGGAATTTGACCTAAAAATGACTTGTTCATCTTGTGAATGGTTAATGTGTAATCAGATTTTATCTGTTTAAGATTCACATTAAAATGCATATTTTATCACCTTCTTTGTATTAGAAAAGCCCATCAATTAAGATGAGCTAAAATATTTTATTAATTGTAAAATTATGGTATAATCTAGTATAGTAAGGAATTTTAAATCGAAAGTGCTAAGAGTGGTTGTTTTCTATATTTAGCCTACTTCTTCAAAGGAAGGAGGTGAGCCTCGCTTTATTTTTTTATAGGGAGGTGAATTTATGGAAACAGTAGTGTTTAATATTTGCCTAAATATTGCAACAAGTTTAATAGCTTGTTACATATATGATAAAGCAAAAAACCACTCAAACGCCAATAAGAGTGGTTTCAAAAGATAAATTGATTTTTAATTAACTTTAAGGAAACAATCACTCTTTGTATTAAGTAGATTAAATTCCTTACTTTTATTATATCATAAATACGTTTTTTGTAAAACAGATTCGTTTACAGTTAATAAATAAAAAATCACTAGATAAAGACAATTACTGATATCAATTAATACATATTTAAAATAGGTATATTATAAATCATTTCATTATTCAAAATTCACTTCAATATCTTCAAGGTCTTTTTCATTAATATTTAGGTCTTTCAGAATCTCGCTTTGAGATATTAGTTCTTTTTCATCTATATCTTTCATTCTTATTTCTGTCTCAATAAGAAGTTTACAATCTTCTATATTATTTATCATTTGCAACACCTCCTTAAATATATACCAGAATAGAAAAAGAGCCACTGTTTAAGGTGGCATAGATAAGTAGTAATTCTTGTGTAAAATTTTTAAATTTTCTGTTATCTGTATTATATCTTTATTCTACTCCTGTCGTCAATATAATATTAAATTTAACATTATGGAAAAATATGGTATAATATTTTTAGAGACTACAGTTTAGACTATTAGGGTGATGGCTCTTTAGTTAAAATCCCCAGTAAGAAAGGGGGTGAGACTATGGAGTACTTAGTTTTGTTTTTAATAATGATAATTATGATTACAAGAATAATCAATCATTTGACAAAGCTAATAGATGCAATCTTAAACTTGAAAGCATCTATTAGAAAACTAAAGAATCACCAGACTGGCGGGTCTAGTGATTCTGAAAGTAATACATAAATCTATTCTTTTTATTGTTAACTTTAAGAACTACACCCTACAGCAAATAGTTTGTAGTCTCTTTTTTTATGTCCCTATGATATAACTTTATATCATTTATATTACTATTATACCATATACATATTATTTTTGAAATAAAATCTGGATTTTGTTAGAGAAATCCGGATTTCTATTTAAAATCCTTTGTCTACATAAATAATCTATGACTTAATATTTTCTACTATTTTTCTATATACTCTATTCTCTAAATCTCTACCAAACTTCTCTAAATCTTTCATAGTGTCTTTGGTTACATTTCCTTGAACAACAAAAAATGGGGAATTAAAATTAACTGCTGATGTTGGAGATGCACTTCTTGAACGAGAATTTGAAAGAGGATTATAATTAGGCATAGCAAATTTACTTAAATCTAACTCATCTAATATGTCATTAATATCTTCTAATGTCTCTTTACCTTCTTTTAACCTATCAAGCCATTCTTGTTTAGTAACAGAACCCATTGCCAACATACCATCTTCATATTTGTTTATATATTCAATGATAGCATCTTGAAGTTTCTTAACTTCTCCATCTAAACCTACAAACTTACCACTTGAAATTGCTTCATTAATTAAATCAACTAAGTTTTCATCTGAATATTTCTTCTCTAATTCTTCTTTTAATTTATCTGCTTCTTCTTGTAGTCTGTCAGATTCCTTGTCATACATATCATTGACTTGGTCGTCCACATGGTCTTGTACTAAATCCTGTAATTTCTTCTGTTCTTCTTTTAATTGTTTTTGTAAATCTTTAAGTTTCTTCTGACCACTTAAAGAACTATCTCTTTCAGCTATTGCTATTTGTTTTTCTAAATCACTTATTACATCTTGTTGCTCTTCATAATCATCTTGATATTTAGCTTCTTTTCTTGAATCATTGTAAGCATCTTGTTGCTTTTTAAGAGAATCAATTTTAGCTTTAGTTTCCTTATCTATTTCTTTAAGTCTCTCTTCAAGCTCTTTTTTATACATGTCTCTAATTTTCTCTTGTAGACTTTGAGCTTCTTTGAGCTGGTCTTTATAAGCATCTTGAATCTCTTTATTTAATGCTTCAATTTCTTCCTTAGATTCAGCAATTTCCTTATTGGCATCAGGTATTTTATTTATCAATAAATCCAAATATCCCTCTGCTGCCTCTTCCATTCTCTTAAATTCTTCATCAGTCATATTCTTTTTAAGTTGATTTTTATGTTGAATGAAGTTAGTTATATCACCATTATCTCTAAATGTAAATCCGTAGCCTTGTAGTTTTTGCTGTAGCTCTTTTTGTGTTTCTTGAAGATATGCTGTTGTTTCAGATAGTTCTTTAGCCTTCTTGGCCATTAACTCTTTTTTCTTTTCTAACAACTCTATCTGCTCATCACCTGTAGCATTTTTAAGTAATACATCTATCATTGCTATTTCATTATTTACTTGCTCTACATCTTTATACATAGAAGTCCATGTGGAATTCTTATTGAGTTTCCACATTTCTTCTTGAGCTTTCCTTAATTCCTCATTGTGTTCTTTAATTTTATTATTGTATTCTTCCCATTCTTGCTCACACTTAGGTAATTCTGTAAATGTAACTTTAATATATTCTTCAAGGACTTTCTTAGT
Source organism: Clostridioides sp. ZZV15-6597 (assembly GCF_020657815.1). NCBI lineage: Bacteria > Bacillati > Bacillota > Clostridia > Peptostreptococcales > Peptostreptococcaceae > Clostridioides > Clostridioides sp. ZZV15-6597. Next base: position 69,454 of record NZ_JAGWCT010000001.1, read on the forward strand.
TTCTTCTAACTCTTTTTTTCTGGATTCATCTTTTTTATTTTCTTTATCTCCAGACTTTGAATTTAATTTGTCTAATTCTTTTTCTATTGATATTAATTTTTCTTCGTAATTAGTTAGATTTCCAGTATCATCAAACTTAAAGCCCATTTTCTTTTCTTTTAATCTATTTTTAAGTCTGTTACTTTCAGCTTTATATCCATCTTGTTGTTGTTTTATTAAATCTTTTTGTTGAGCAAATAATTTATTTTGCTCTTGTAAATATTTAATCTTCTCATCACCTGTAGCATGTTCCATTTTTTTATCTAATAGAGCTATCTCATTTGTTACTGCTGATATAGCATTTTCTAACTCTTTAAATAATTCTATGCTATATTTTACAGATGAGTCTATTGTGTCATTATTTATTGTAACTTTAGGTTTGATTACTTTGAAAGCTGATGTGGCTCTTGATACTGCTCTTGAGAATAGAGATGGCTTTGTTACAGGAGTTTCGTCACTTATTGGTGCTGGTTCTGATGCTCTAGGTTGGGATAGATTAGCTGGGATTGGTTGAGATGACTCTAATAACGTTTTAGCACTTTTTCTATTACTTTTTAATCCATCTAGTACATTATTTGCAAATTGAGAAGCTATACCCCCTAGAGTTCCTACTGTACGAAGATGTGCCGTTATTGTAAAGCTCTTATCACTTAGTTTTTTATTCTCAGTTTGACGGATTGTAGCTAATGCAGCAGAATTATTGGCCTTAAGTTTAGCCCATTTATCTTTTAGTGTTTTTTTATCAACACTATCTATATCATTTATAGCTCCTTCAACTGCTGCTATTACTTCAACTTGTTTTTCAGGTGGTAATTTTTCTATTTCAGCAATTAATGAATTAATATCTCCATCAGCTAGTGATTTTATTATATTTATTTTTACATCTTTGTCTAAGTCTAAAGCATTTAAATTTTCAACTTCATCTAGTGCATCAGGATTGTTTACTATTAAATTAGCTATAATATCTTTGCTTTCAGGAAAATCATTATAAAGTTGTTCTATCAAATATAATTTATCTTCATTGTTTAACATAAAATTAAGAACTTGATTTTTTTGTTCATCTGAAGTTGATTCATATAATTTTGTGGCTCTCTCAAGTTCATCTGCATTTTCTACAGCAAAATTAACAACCTTACTTTTTGTTTCCTCTGGAGCATTATCATATAGTTTTTGAAATGCTTCAGCCTTTTCTGGATTTTTAATTATAACTTCAGCAAATACCTTTTTATCTTTTTTGTCTTCTAATCCATCATATATAGATTTCATTTTATCAAAATCATCTAAACCATTTAAATTTATACTATAGTCCATAGCTACAGTTGGATTATCCATGAGCCATTTTTGTACAGCTTCATAGTCCTTTAAATTTTTTAAACTATCAACATTATCAGTTATAAATTTATTAGTAAAAGTTGAATCTGATGGAAGATTTTTGACTATATCAGCAAAAACTTTAACCTGTTCGGTTTCAACACCTGATGATTCTAGTTTTAATTTAACATCATTTCTGCCTTCAAGCTCTTTAAACGAATCCAAAGTATTTCTAAGTTCTTCATTTTTCTTTAATTTAAGTTCAATTTGTTTTGTTGTAGGTGTATTTAATATATCTTCAACAAGCTTTTCGGCTTCTTTATCCCTTGAAAATGCAACACTTTTAGGATTCGGTTTGTCTTTTAAAACCTTTTTAGTAGATTCTTTAGCCTCTTTAACAGGGTCTTTTTTATCTTTGTCACTATTTATTTCTTTTAATTTTTTTTGAATCCATTCAATGGTATCTGATGCTAAATCTTTGACTTCTATAGTAAACAGCTTATTAGAAATACTTACAGAACTTATAGTCTCTATATTCCCCATAGCTCCTTCTATATCTGCTATGACTTTAACCTGTTGCTCAGGAGGTAAACTCTTAATAGCATCTCCTAAAGCATCAACATCTCCTTCTGATAATGCTTTGTAAATATTAATCCTAACATCTTTGTCCATAGGTATTTCATTTAATGATTTTATTAACCCTTGGACACCTTCTTTTCCTTCATTTTGCTTTAAATATATCTCAGTTATTTTTTTTTCTGGAATATGTTCTAAGGCATCTTTTACGCTAACAGAATTGTATAATGCATCTCCTGCTTCTGTTATAAGATATGTTTTAAGTTCAGATGGAATTTTCTTATATACATCTGATACTTCAACAGCTTTTTCTAATCCAACTCCGTCAGCTTCTAGTTTAGTTTTAAGTTCTGAAGGTACTTCAGCATATTTAGATGTTAAATCTAATATCTTTCTACCACCTTCATCTGCACCTTCTTCTTTTATGATAGTTTTTACTTCTTCTGGAAATTTATCATAAATTCTTTTTACTGAATCGGCTTCTTCTAATGTTGTAGTTGGATTAGCTTTTATGACTGTGATTACCTCTTCTGGAAGCTCCTCATATCTTTGCTTTAAGTTACTTATTATTTGTTCTGCATTAGCTTGACCTGAATCATCACTCAAAAGTATTTCTGGAGTTATAGTAAACTTACCTTTTCCAAATTTACTATCTAAATCACTTTGAAGTTTAGTTATATCTGGGTCACCAGTTTGTAATTCCATTAAAACATCCATTGTAAACTTTAATACATCAGTAGAATTTGCTCCAGTTCCTAACAAGGAATCTATCATGCCTTTAACTTGACTAGGAACTTCTTTAGTATTTTTAATATCAGTTAATATATTTGCGTCAACTTTTACATCTCCAGTTATTGTAGTTGTATCTAATATATTCTGAATACTATCAAACTGATTCTGGAGTTGCATTGCAAATTTATCACCATTTGCCAAATCTAATTTTGTCTTACCAAACTTCGCTAATAATGTATTTATTGATGTCATATCTTTAATTCCATTAGGATTAACTTGACCAAATAAATTTTCCCATATATTAGCATCAGTATTAGTTGCTTTAGCTATACTCTTAGCTGTTTTATCTATTGTTTGATTATATTTTTCTATATCTTGTGTTCTAGCAAATTCTTCATTTGCATCTTTAAGAGTTTTAGATAAATCTCCTACATCAACTTTTCCACTTCTAACAGCAGTAAGCAATTTGTTAACTGCCTGTTCTGTGTCTACTAGAGTATCTGGTGTAACTTCACTAAAATCAAATAAACTTTCAAGCCCAGCAAAATTAGACTTATCATTGCCTTCTAATCCACTATAAAGAGTTTTATTCTTAATGTTAGAAAATATTCCATCTCCTATTTCTTTCGAATACCCTTGAATTTTATCTACTTGATTTCTATACATTTCATCATATTTGAAATATATTTTTTCTTCTTCTGCTTTAGCTGACATTAATTCATTTCTGGCTTTATCTCTTGCTCTACCAGTTGAATTATTATATTTCTCGATTGCTTTTTCTTGTCTTTTTTTATTCTTTTCAACTTCTGCTGTATAATTTTCTTCTATTTTTACAAGCTTACCAGTTTCACTTTCTCTCATTCTTTCTTCTAAAGTTTTATTTACATCTTTACTTGGAGAATTTAATTTTTTAGCAGCAGTTTCTGCATTATCACGTTTATCATAGGACATTAATCTTTCTTTTGCATTAATAGCTCTATCTATTTCAGCAATTAAATCAGTAACCTGACCTTTTAAAATAGGTATGCCGTTTTCATCTGTTCCTATAACTGCATCTGGTTTTATTTTTGCAATCTGTTGTTTTAGTTCATTTAATCTATTATTATCTTCTTTAGACTTATTTTCTTTTTTAGATAAATTATCATATTCTTCTGCAAGTGCTTGTAATTGAACTTTTTGGCTTTCATATGAATTGATTTGTTGTTTTGAAGCTTGTATATTTTTCTTTCTAGCTTGATATGCATTTTCTTCTCTATTGGCATAATCATCTAATGCTTTTGACAATAAACTTATCCCAGCAAACACAGCAGTTAAAGCAAAAGTATTTCCTATAGTGGAAGCAAGACCCTTTCCAAAATTTACAATGCTACTTCCTGCAAATGCTTTCCCAATATTTTTTACGCCATCACCTATTTGAGTTTTTATATTCTTAGAAGGAACACGTAATGTTTGATTATATTTTTCGTAAGCTTTTTCATAATCTTTAATTACTTTTATTTCCCTATTCCTTACTCTTTCTAAATTAGATGTTGTAGCTGTAATTTTTGATATTTTACCTTGCTGAGATGTCATTATTTTTGTAACAACAGAATTTGATTTAGCATTTTTATTAGATGATTCTGTGTTTTTACTTATAGCTTTAGTATATTGATTAACAAATCTTGTTGCTTTTTGATAATCATCAAATCTAACTGATGTTCTTTTATTATCAAAAGCACTAAATCCTGCACTCCATAAATTAGGAACATTTTTATTCGTTCCCAGTGATTTTATTGTCATAAATAATGATGATAAAGTTCCTAACGCTAATGGAAGAGACATATGTATTTTATCTGCTGCCTTAGTTATATTATTTAATGCGTTGGTAATACCAGATAATCCATCTAGTGTACCTTTAAACATATCTGTCGATATAGTATCTGTAACTAATTGTTTAAGACTTTCTTTTAATTTTATAATTTTACCTTCTGCCGAATTTATGAATCTCTCATTTTCCTTACTGGAACTACCTAGCACTTCTCCACCAAGCCATGAACTTTGGAATTTTTTTCGATTGTTATTAACCAGTAGTTTTTTATCTACTGCTCTGGAGGTTTCCCTCATTTTCATCGACTTGTCATTTCAAGTCCAGTCTAGCATATCTTTTGTACTCATAACAAAGACCATAAAGCCACAGAGCCTCTTGGAGATATTATATTCTATTTCTAGTTTCAATCTCTATGCGTTGCGGATGGAAAGTCTTTTAAAACTTACCTTCACCTCTGATTAGCATATTTATTAAAATAAACTTAGCTTCCCAGATTTTCTCTCTGTTAATAATCTTAATTCTTCTATGGCAGTTGAATTAAGACGGCAATTTAAATTTACCTGATTCCAATTGTCCATAATAGCCATGAAAGTATTGATGTGGTTTTTGCCTGAACAAAATCTTCAATTAAGTTCGCTATACTTAACCCGTTCTCTTATGAACTGCTATATGTTTCCATATAGATGAGACTATATCTTCATCCTATAAGGATGCTCCCCATTTCCATATCCAATAGCTTGATATGTACGGTTTATAACCTAGTCGTTGAACCTTACTCTCTTGAGTCTTGGTTGCTGATTGTCCCTATCTTTTAGATTGTTACACTTTGGTACTAAAATCCTAACGGGAGTTTCCAGCAATTAAAGGAGTTTATCATTATATATTACTATATAAGGCGACTAAAATTAATCGCTTCGGCAATACCACTTTTTTGATTTTTAGTTAAGGCATCTTCTCCAACACTATGCCATTTCTCTGCCAACTCATCTAAAATTGACATCATATCTCTTACTTGGCCAGTTTGCTTATCTAACACATTTATTTTAGCTGTTTCTTGTAAGGTTTTTGCTGTTTTATTGAGTGAAATTTCTCCTGTAGAGGCGGAAGCCTTGATACCACTCATATTTATACCAATTGTTTTGAGTGCTGTACCTACTTTTTCCAATTTGTTATCCTACAGGCTTTTTATCCTATAGTTCTTATACTTCTTCTTTGTATAAGTTCAGCATATATTTTCATCTTCAGCATTATCTGTTAAAATGGAGGACACTCGTGGGAAAATTATATTCTATACTATTTTAAACATAAAAATAGCATAGGTTCATTTCCTATGCGTTACGGTGATTAAAGTCTTTTAATTCTTTAATTTACCTCGGTGTTAACATCTCAGCATCCACCGATTTTGCCCTCTCATAATATTAATTATTTCTAATTAACACGCCAAAAATTTAGCATTTTGTACAGATTCATTTCCTCCAATTATCAAAGCAACAGAGTCTTCCATTGAAACACCTGCTGATGACAACATACTTGCACTTCTTTGTAATGCAGCTCCTACCGATATCTTCACATAGATTCGTTACTTCTATGCAGTTCTCTTATGAACTTCTTTATATTTCTATAAAGACGAGACTATATCTTCATCCTATAAGGATGCTCCCCATTTCGATTCACTTGAATCTACATAATAGTCGTTGAACCTTCTCCTATACGGAGCTTGGATGCTGATTGTCCAATCCAACTAATTTTTAAACATTCACATTTATCGTTTCCAATTATGTTGTAGTCTAGTTAGCTCTAAGGAGTTTCCAGCAGTTAAAGGAGTTTTTAACTATATATTACTATATAGTGCGACTAAAATTAATCGCCAGTTGTTATTGCAAAATTATTCTTTTACACCCTCGATTTCTCGATATTTAAAAGGGAATAGACTATACCATCATCCATTTAGAATGCTCATTGGTAGTCGTTGAGAGCTTACCATATTCTTTTTTTTGAACTTAGGTCTATCTCTGCTGATTGTCCAATCCTTAATGTTTTCAGATGATATATAAGTTTCCAAATACATCTACTAATTAAGGCTCTAAGGAGTTTCCAGCATATTCTGAGTTCAGTTGTACATTACTGTACAAAGGGGCTATTTTGTTAACCTGCATAGTTTGATAAATCAAGAAACTTTGTAAGATTATCATAATCTTTACTCATTCCTTTGATTTGAACTCTAGTATCTTTAATTGGTTTTAATGCTTTTGTCATTCCACCATAAGCGGACATAACACTAGTTAAGTACTTATCGGCAGTTTCTTGGTCTAAATCCAATTGTTATTAACTCAAGGTTTTTTATCCTTGACTCTGGAGGTTTCCCTCATTTGCATCAGTTGGTCAATTCCAACTCAGTTTAGCATATCTTTTTTACTTATAATTAAATCATAAAGTAAATGGGAACTCTTGGAGATATTATATTCTATTTCTAGTTTCAATCTCTATGCGTTGCGTGTGACCAATCTTTTAAAATTAGCCTTCCACTCGGATTGGCATTTTAAAGCTTTCCCGTTTCTTTCCCATTAATAATCCTAATTCTCCTATGATTGTTGAATTAAGACGGCAATTTATTCACCAACATTTGCAAAAACTGCTGATTGTTTAGCTATCTTCAAACTGTCTGATACGGATTTTACACCAGTTTGCAGAGCTTTAGATGCCCCCTGAATTATATCTTCTGATGCTCTAGCCGTATCTTTCCCTATTGAGATTGCTTCATTTTTTACATTCTTTAATTGCTCACTTGTTCCTTCAAAATTATCAGGTGCTACTTTCATCATATCTCTTAAAGCACTATCTAATTCAACAATAGTTGTTTTAATATTTCTTACACCATTTGTAATAGACATACCTATCATATTACCTAAAGTATAAGTTCTCATCGAATTATATAGGTCACTAAAAAATCCACTTGTTGCTTTTACACTAGTTCCTAATCCTGTGAAATTAGATTTCATATTGCTTAATCTGCTTTTTATTGAATCTAATTCCTTTACTTTTTGACCTAGAGGCATACCATTTAATTGCATTAATTCTTTTTCTAGTTTATCAATTCCAGCAGTTGATTGACCCAATTCTAAACATTTTTGTCTAAGCCTATTTAAATCTGAAATTACTTTGGAAAGATTCATATTGAACTTAGCATCTAATTTAGTATTTTTAGTAGCATTTTCTACTTCTTTAACTTTATTTTTTAATTGTTCTAGTTTTTGTATTTCTGATTGTATTTGATTAGAAGTTAGATTTTTAAGATTCAAATTTTGAATTGACTTTAATGAATTTGATAAAGCTTGTAGTTTGGATGTATCTGCATATCCAGACTTACCCAATGTTTCTATTTTATTGGCTAATTTACCAGCTTCATTTTGAAGAGTTTTAAATTGAGAAGCCATTTTTGTATTCATATCTGGTATTTTCATATTAGCCAACTTAGACTGAACATTTGATAAATCTGATAAAGCTTTTGAATTTAGACCACCTAATTTAATATTAGATAATCTTTTCAATTCTCCTGATAATTTGTTAATTTCTCCTATTTGCTTATTGTCTAAAATATTTGTCTGAGTAAATTTCTTTAATTGTCTTTGAGTAGACTCTATTTTTTTCTTAAAGTTATCGTATTGAGAAGTTAATTTGTTTATATTCCCATTTGAATTACCTTTTCCACCAAATAATCCATTTTGGGTTTCCCTACTAAGTTTATTAATTTGTTTTAATATGTTCTCTAATTGTTTTAAATTGTTTAATGAGGATGTATTCATTTCTACATTTAATTTTATCTTATTTTCTTTTGCTGACGCTTGTAATGATGTCAATTGTTGTCTTGCTTTTTTATCATCAAGCTCAATACTGGTCTTAATTTTAAATTCTTCTGCCATTTAATCACTCCTTTTTTAAGCATAAAAAAAGACAACCTTAATTGATTGTCTTAATATCTTCTTTATTTATTTAATTTGCTTACAATTTTATCAAGTATATTTCTTACCAAATTATTTAATCTGTCTGCATTTTTTAACCATTTAGCAATTGGAGGACTTAAAGTATAATATACTTTTATAAAAAGCCTTCCTAAAAAAGACTTTCTCAATGTATTATCTCTAAAATATCTTAAAACCAATACTTCTGGTGCGTCATAAGAACCATATACAGCAGTAGCTATATAACAACCCCCAACTTGCCTTGTCATATTTATTTCAGGTTCTTTATAATATTTATCATATTCTTTTATTTTTTTTACTGTCTTATTATAAATAATCTCTATTCTATCTTTTGTATCATTATCTAAACATGCATTTTCACGGTCTTTAGACATCTCAATACAACAAGAAATAACTAAATTTAATAAATTCAAATAAAAAGTCAATGTTTTATTATCTTTTAAATCACAATAATTCTCTAAGAACTCAATATCATAGAATAAGATATCCATACATTCAATCAGATTACCCCAATAAAATTCAGCAGCATCGACACATTCCCAATTCTTAGAATAAAAATTACTTGCAGAATAAAAGATATCTTCTGAGACTTCTTGTAAGCCTCTTACTATCCTATATTTATGTTTTTTAATTTTTGATTCATCTACTGAGTTTTCATTCAATAATTTCCATGATTTATCTATATAAGATAAAGCTTCATTTTTACGCATATCTGATAAATCAGAACCTTTTATAGCACAAATTCCTTTAAAAAATAATGCTTTATAATCATCAGGATTATGTTCTAATAATTTACAATAATAATCATATGCTTCATTCATATTACCTGCTTCATATGCAGTTTGTGCTAACTTTAAGATATTTTCTATATTATCTGTATTGTTCATTTGAATTGCTAAATCAATATTTTTTAACGTAATCTTATTTCCACAATTAACACAAAAACAAGTTTCTTTAGAATCATCAACTTTTATTATTTCATTACAATTAGAACATTTTACTTTCAATATCCCCATAATACATCCTCCCCTATACTCTGATAATTCAATTATATCAAGTCTAAAGGAAAATTTATACTACAAAAGGAAATAGAAGCCAAAACTCCTATTTCCATAACATCATTTATTCTATGAGAGTAGTTTATTTTTTACAATTAACTATTAAATCATGATATAATTTTTTTAAAGAGTACTTTAAACTCTAATAAATTCTATTATAAGGAGGAGATTATTTTGATTAACACAGATTTCAGTAAACTTGGTACATATGACAAAGATTGTGATTTGGTGGATTTTTGTGATTCTATTTGTGATGGTATTTATGGTTCATGTAAGGCTGGGGCTTCTATTGGTGCTCCAAGATGCGATGCAGGTAAAAAAGCTCAATTAATATTGCTAAACAAAATTAGTGAACAATTAGAACGACTTTTAAATACTAACGAGTAGAGACTTTTTTAGAGATAAGTTCTTTTTCTAATTGTATCTGTGACAGCTTTTGAAATATATTCTCAAAAGCTGTTTCATCATTTATATTTATAAATTCTTTATATTCTTTTACATTATCAAATTCTAATGTTATTTTCATATTATCATCTCCTTTAATTAATATAATAAAAAGCCTACTTAAAAGTAGACTTTCTAAATTTCTATCCATTTGTTGCTAAACTTGTAAGTGCCACTTCTTGTAACACTTCGTACTCTTCGTATTTTTCTTCTAATAATTTAAAGTCACAGCTATTACTAACAAGTTGAGGACTAAGCTTTTTTGTAACTTTAGTATATGTTCTTTTTGCTAAATTTAATATTTTTTCTATATTTTTTAAACAAAATTGATATTCTATATTTAATAAAGTTCTATATCCAACATCGTCTTCCTTAGATATATCCTTATATTTTAAACAATGTCTAGGAACTGGAAACATATAATTAAATCTTATAGAAGATTTAACATCTCCTTTTTTATCTTTAATTAATATATTTTCCTTTTGTTTTATTTTATATGAAGATATAGGTGCATAGTAGTTAAATTTATCAATATTAAATACTACTCCACATACAAATTTATCATTTTTATTGTATTCATAATTTGGAATTTTAGTAAAACCTCTTTTATTTATCTCAGCTTTCCTTAGAAACTCCAAATAGTCTTTATCTACAGTATAAAACTTTAACCCATCCATTGTAATCCTCCATAACATAAGAAAAGATAAGGAATTAACCTTATCTATTATCCATTAAAATTCACGCTTAAAGTGGTGAGACACTCAACATTAAACAAGCTCTTAAGGTGGCTAAACACCCTACATTAAAATTCACGCTTAAAGTGGTGAGACACTCAACATTACTTTGTAATTTAAGTATATCATATTATAGACTTAAATTTAATAATAAAGCATACTTAAAACAATGTTTTTTATTGCACATTGTGAAGCATCTTTGTGACATGACAATGTTTCAGCCGTACATTGTGAAACGTATTTAATAATTGTACTTATATGGTACCACATTATAGCAATTAAGTCAATTTTTATGGAGGTTTAATTTTGCATTTATTTTCCTATTTCTCTATCTAATATTTCTTCTATATTATCAAAATCCCAATACCATATTTCTAATAACTTATATCCATTATTTTTAGCATATTCTCTTTTTCTTCTATCATGCTCTTGTTGTCTTTTATATTGTTCTTCATTTGGCATATTTGAAGTTCCATCGTGAAATTCGCCCTGATATTCTATTAATAACTTATATTTTGGAAAATAAAAATCATATGATAAGTTCCCACCCTTTAAACCTGTTAAATTTTTGAATTGCTTTTCATAAGTATATTTAATATTATTTTTACTTATCCATTCAACTATTTGTTTTTCTCCTTCAGACATAGAACATTCATTGCATAAAACATTTTTTCTTCTTTTAATATCTGCCACTACTCTTTCAAATTCTTTTCCACATTTAGGGCATATAAATTTATATTTCTTACCACTTGATTTAGAAACTTTAAAAGGTGATATTTCATTATTAAGACTCCATGATTGTGATAAATCAAAATTACTGTATCCGAATGAATCATATACATGAATTTTGTATCCTGATGATGGACTGCAAAAACTACATCTTTTCCCATTAGTAAAATGACTACAACTAATTAAATAACTCTCATGATATTCTTTAATCTGACATTTTATCCACACTTTTTTATGTGTACTTTTGCTTATTGAAAATGGATTAACTATATTTTTTTTATAATCCCAGTATTTTATTAAAAAATCTTTATCAGTGTTATCTATATGGTAATTCGCAAATGAGTCTTTAAAATGTATTTTCTTTGAAGAGCAATATGGACATCTTTTACCAGACACAAAATTACTACATGATATACAATAACTTCCATGATAATCCTTTTCTATACATTTAATCCAAATTTTCAAATCTTCTTTTTTAGAATTTTTAGAACTTCTATTTTTGCTAATATGATATGGATTATCTACATTTTTTTTATAATCCCAATATTTTTCTAGTGGTTCACATAATTCTTTTTCAATGTAATATGCAAATGAATTTTCATATGACCCACAACATTTATCACACCTTTGGTTTTGATTTATAAAGTTATTGGCATTTACATTGTAAATTCTTCCACAGAATTTATGTTTGATTTCTATTCTTACTTGTCTATATGCAACAACTTCGCCGTTTGGCAATATATCTCCTGATAAAAAACATCTTATATATTCATATTCTCCATCTTTTTCAACTTCATATTTATATCTTTCTTGTATTTTTATTCTTTTACATTTATTGCACCTTAAAGCTCCTTTTCCTTTTATGGTCTGCCAAGTTCTCTTTTCTATTATATTTCCACACTCACATTTCCATTTATGATTAAAGTTATTCCCACCATATACCTCATCAACCAACTCTAAATCAACATCATGTTCCTTCAACAACCTATTAACTTCATCTCTCCACATACCCTTCTTCAACTTAACATCTTTAACCATAATCTCACCTTCTCCAAAAGGAAGGTAACCTAAATTACCTTCCTTTTATCCTAAATCACCTCTATGTAGTCTATCATGTAGATTTAAATGAAAATACCCTAAATTGATTTATAGATTTATAGGTTGAATAACTATTGTTTCTATATTTTTATTTTCATCACATCTAGTATATGTATTAACAAATGCCAATTTATTTTTTATAACTCTATTTTTATCATATATAAAGAAAAATATATTCTTATAGTTATAGTGAAATCCATCTGAACCTATTTCTTCTGTTAGCTTCTTTTCAGTCATAGATTCTCTAGAACACTTAACTTCTATAACTAAGTCATATTGTTCTATAAATATATCATATCTAATGGACGCATTTCCTGTATCATCACTGACCTCTACTCTTGAGTCTGGAAAAATAGGTTTTATAATTGAATATAAAATCCTCTGAACATCATATTCATTTCCTATTTTTATATCATTTAATTTATCTTTAGTTATATGTGCCTTCCCATGAGTATTAGCTTCATACATTTCATATATATGCATATAGAAATTACTCAGCACATTTCTTATAATCATTTTAGCGACATCTTCAGTAAATACACCCATATTACTTAAATTAGTTTTATTTTCAATGTTATTTAACAATGACCTTAAGTAAGTAGTTAACCTAGACTTAGCAGATAAGATACTTTTTCTAGTAGCCATATTAGAAAAATCATTTTCTTGATACATCAATAATCTATCAATATCAGATTTTTCAGTTTGGCTAAAAGGAATATTTAAACTATCTATATTGTCTATATACTCTTTAATTAGTCTTATATCACTCATTGCTTCTAATTCATTAAGCAAGTTTGAAATTAATTCTACTTTTTGACTCAATTTAATTTACCCCATTCTAATTAATATGTTCCCCATCTCAGATAAAATAAAAATAATGGGTCTAAAATATGAACTACATTATCTTTCCATTCTAGTACTTTATAAATACCATCCTTTTCAGTTATAATGTTTTGTATTTTATTAAGTGATTCTCTAATGGTTTTTTTATCTGGCTTTTTTATATCACATATAATTAAATCATCTATTCTTCTTTTAAGTTCATCTAATGTTAATCCAACTAAAGGAGGATTTTTCCTTATAGATTCTACTATTAATCCGTATATATCTAGTTCTTTATCTATATTAGTTTTATACAACTTTCTCTTATTTCCTCTTGGATTAGGGCCTTCCTTTAGTATTTTTACAACATCATTATAATTTAAATTTATAGTTGTAAACTTATATGCTATTTCCAAAACATCTTCTGGTACTTCTTTAATATTTCCCGCATCTGAATCTATTAATGTGCATATGCTTAAACATATATACTGCATTAATTGAGGAGAGGTTAAACTTTCTATAGATATCTTTCTCGATATATCGCTTTTTATATTTATACCCAGTTCTCGAAATCCTTTTATTGCAATTTGTTCTAGCTCTGATTCTTTCCAAGGTTCTATGTTTATTGAATTAATCCTACCTGTCAAGTCTGCATTTTTTCTTATAGCATCATCTGCTCTATGAGGAAGTGATATTACTATTGCTTTAAACTCTTTTCTTATAGCATCTTTCAATTGCTGAGCTATATGTATTTGAACATCTTCTGAAGCATAATGAAAATCATCAAGTACTAACACTAATCCATTATCTTTAAAATATTCGATTACTCTGTCTTTATTTAATACAAATTTTTCAGATTTATTAATTTCTTTTTTTGATTCCATATTTCCCTTTAGATTTACCTCTCCAAATTCTCCACTAACAGATAAACCCACTTTCACTCCTATAATGTTCCAAAAATCTTCGCTATCTTTAAAATCTACTCCCGACATTTCTATAAGATTTTCTAAAGCTATAACTTTTTCACATAAAACAGTCTTACCCATCTTAGATGGCCCAATTATAGAAGTCAAATAACCAGAAACCTTTAAGGCTTGTCTTAGTCTAAGTTCATAGTCTATATCTAAATCAGTTGATTTTCTTGATACATATGTATATTCTGGAAAAGCACCTGGCTTAAAAACTTGTTCTGCCAATAATCTATTCATTTTATCACTTCCATTCATCAAATATCTATTATAATATATAAATTTATTCTTTATTTTATATATTAACATATTTAAGTTGTCTTATACATATTTAAGTATATTTTAAGTATGTTAAAGTACTTATTTATAGTTGAAAGTACTTTAACATATATAATACATACTATTCCACCATATATTTAATCAACTAAATCTAATTCCATTCTAAATCACCTTCCACATAATTACTTAAAAAATACAGATACAAAAGAATATACTATACTCACAAAACCATCATCCAACAAATCAATTAATCTTTTCAATTCATCTCTCATATTACCCTCCTAATGAGTCCAAGTATATACATCTTCCATACTCTCAATTCCATCTATCATAGCATGAACCTCGTTAAATTTAGTAACTGGTATATCTTCCCACTTAGTCACATTATATTTTGAAAATAATCTTGTAACTGCTGTTCTATATGTATAATTATAAGCATTAATATCGTGGCCTTCTATTTCTGATAACTTTGCTTTTAGTAATTTAGATAACATCATAGTATTTTTAGTCTTAAAGCCTATCATTTCTTTAATCTCTTGGAATTGCTTATCTTGTTTTTTATATTTTTTATCTAATTTAGTTTCTATCTTATTAAATCTACTATCTATTTTTTTATCATTTTCTATTGCAACTTGTTTAATTCCAGCAAGTATACCATTGAATATCATTGGAGCAACTGTTTTTTCTAAATTATTTATATTCATATCATATGAACCAGTTTTTCTTATAGTATCTACAACATCCCATACCCAGTCCATAAAATCATCAGCTTTGGGTTGTCTGCTATATCTGCATATCTCCATTACTCCTTTTGTATTATAAACTATAGTATCTCTTAGTACTTCTCTATTCCCCTCAACTGTAACCAACTTGACTACAGTTGAAAATTTATCAAGTCTATCTTTATTACGTTCATGTATTTTGCTTATTGCTATTCTTGGTTCTGAATATTCTAAAGCCATTCCTATTTGCTCTCTAGTCATTAATATGTCTTTAGTATCATTTTCATAAAAATTACACTGTACTCTTCCAAAATTTTCTGATTTAACTAATTCTAAATTATTCATCATATAAAATCCTCCCTAAATTGATTGTAAGAAGTATCACTCTATGATAGAATATTTCATAGAGAATAACTTCTTGTATAAAGTAGTCCATTTGCTTTGGTCGGTGTGTGGGCTACTTTTTATTTTATTTTTGTAAAAGTAAATGGATTCCCTGACGTATAGCCTCTGCTTTTGTAAGGTTATTTTTTTTGCAGTACTCCTCTAATTTTTTATGAGTTTCATTATCCACTCTAACCTTAATGTCATTTGTCTTAGGGCTTCCAACAACAGGTCTTCCCATTTTTTTAGGACTCATATCATCACCTCACTTTTGAGTTCCATAATTGGATTATATAGTTTTGGAACTCAAAAGTCAATGTATTATCCAAATTTTTCTGATTTTTTAAATCAATTAATCTTTTTAGTTCATCTCTCATGTCATTCATCTAACAAACTTCTTCAAGTTCTATAATAGGTAATACTCCAATAGATTTCAATTTCTTATATATCATCAATCTTCCTTTTTGAGTCCACTTAGTATTCATTTTAATATCAGGAGTTCCATCAGCCTTTACAATATCTATTGTTTCTGAGTGAGTATATCCTTTAGCTTGATAATCGCTATACAACAGCCATTGTCCGCTCTGCTTGAATTGAATTCCTAACTCATGTAGTTTCTTATTCATAGCTTTACCACTCATTCCATAATCTTTAGCTATTTGAGTAATAGTCACCAACCCTTTATTTCTAAGTATTAAGTCTGTATAATCTGCCTTTGGTTTAAGTTCACCTATGATTTGCTGTTGCTTATTATTTGTTACCTCTAAAGCTTTTCTCTTTTCTCTCTCTTCTTTTAGGTCTGTGGCAAGTCTTATGATTGTGTCTGGATTAGATAATATTTCTTCTATCTTTGTGTCAGTTAGATATGCTCCATGTTTACGGATAGTTGGTATTACATCTGTAGCTAACCATTTTTGAAATTTTAATGCTGCTTCATTTTTAGCTTTCATTCCTAACATGTAAAACAATGATTCTGGTATGTAATCATCTTTCGCCCACAAGTGGTCGAAACCAAACTCCTTAGAAAAATCATTCATTCTTTTCCATCTTACTGATTTATATTCTTTTTCACCTTTTCTCTCTACCTTGCACCATCCAAATCCTATAGCTGTGTCTTCAGCATTAATACCTATACTTCCGTCTTCATAACTTATGGTTCTAACACTTGTACCTAACTGTTCATTTGTAAATACTTCATTTCTTTTTTCATTACTCATACACACATCTCCCTTTTATTTGAATTTTTATTAAGAGACTGATATAATAAAATTAGTGTTATTGATTATTATATCAATCTAATTAAAGGTTCTACTGCTCGGCAAAGTTTGTAGAATCTTTTTAATTTCACACATTTAGTTGTTTTATAACCTTTATCGTGTGATTTATTTATATCATATATCATTCGTTTTGTGTTGTCAAGATTTATTATATTATATATCACCTTTTTTGTGGTATAATACAAGAAAGGAGTGATATCATGTTTGGAGAAAGATTGAAAGAATTAAGGCTTAAAAAAAAATTAAAACAATCTGAATTAGGTAAAGAGATAGGTATTTCTGCAAGCACAATAGGTATGTATGAACAAGGTAGAAGATTTGCAGACCAATCTACGTTAATAAAATTAGCACAATATTTTAATGTTACCACTGATTATCTTTTAGGATTTTCTGAGACAAACTACTCAGTTAATGCAACTATAGCTGGATTATCACCTATTCGAGAAGATGAAATTATAACTAATGAATCCATAAATGAAACAATAAAATCTAAACAAAAAGATGTTCTTATAAAAAAGTTATATTCAGAATCTCAGAAATTAAATAACAATGAATTGGAAGCAATTATTAATATAATTAATATCTTTAATAATAAGAAAGAGGATGATTAAAATACATTCTTCTCTTCTCACAATTATACTTGTCACACTTATGTCATCATTGAAACAACTATAAAACAACATAAAATTATCCATTTTTAAAATCCCTAACACTGGGGATTTTCTAATTCTTCCAAGTATATATATCATCTACTTCTTCCAAACTGTCAATCAGAGCATGTACCTCATTAAATTTAGATACAGGTATATCTTCCCACTTAGTTACATCATATCTTGCAAAAATTTTAGTAGCTGTAGTTTTATAATCATAATCATTTGCATTAACATTATATCCTTTAATATAAGATAATTTTAACTTTAATAATTTTGATAACATAGCTATATTTCTAGACCTAAATCCAATTAAATTTTTCACTTCATTAATTTTATTATCTATTTTCTTATCATTTTCGATTGATAATTGTTCAAAACCTGCAATCATACCATTTAGCATGATTGGTATTAATATGTTCTTTATATTATCATGATTCATATTATATGTACCAGTTTTTCTTATAGTTGGTAACACCTCATCAGTTACCCAATCTTGAAATCTCTCAGCTTCTTCTTTTCTTGATTTAAATATTAGTTTATATACTCCACTTTCAGTAAGAAATTTCTCTCCTGCATTATTTAATTTTCGGATGTCCGAGATAAGGACATCTGAATTTCTTAATAATATAGCTTGTTTACTATTCATTTTAGACAAATGGTTTCTTGTTGCACTTTCACTTAGTTCTAGACATTTTGCTACATGCTTAGGATTAAATAAAATCTTTCCTTTAAATTCAAACACTTCAACTTCTTTCCCTTCAAATATCATTAAGTTGTTACTCATAAAAAATCCTCCCTAATTAAATTGAAAAACATAAATATTCCTTCTCTGTTCTTACTATACTTTTATAATACTATAAAACTTCTCTGTTCTCAATACTTTTTTAAAAACTTTTAACATTAGTATACTTCAAGTATATTTAAAATGGAACATTTCAGATATATTTGTTAATACATAATCTTTCAGAAATTATATTTATAAGTTGTTCAAATTTAATTACTATATAATACTATTGAATTATGATATAAAACAGAAAGAACCACTTTTTAATTATATAAAAACTTTTAATATTTTTAAATTTTAAATTTAAGGCTAGTTAGAAGCTACGGAATTTAATTCACATGATAAATCATTCCAGTAAATCATCTACTCTCAAGTAATAGCTCCTCAATCCTATCAAACTCAAAGTGGTGACCACTCAAACATCAAAATAAGCTCTTATGGTGGCTAAACACCAAACAAAGTGTTCCTCTCAGGAACACTTGTTGAAATTCCAATACTTTCAATCATAAAAATCAACCTTTTATGTTCGATTCTAAGCAATAAAGGTATAAACACAAGCAATCATTTTTGCAAAGCCTTAAAAAGTCCTACACAAGGTTATAATTTTCAAAAGTCTTTCATTTCTTTCTATTTCCTTTTGACTTGGCTTCCTGAATACTTGTTTTATAAATAATTCAGCATCTTTACCTGATAGTTCAGGAGTTGCTTGTATTGGCTTAAATTTATATTTACTCATATTATCACCTCCATAATTTTTAACACATAAAAATAACCCCTTATATTCAAAATAGTAAGAGATTATTTTTTATAACTTTTAAAAAATATATGTACTACTTTATAAGATAATATTAATTATTTTTTTTAATCTATCTTGAAAAATCATTTTCACAAAATATATAAACATATTAATATTTTCTTAGTACAGACTTTATAATAATTCTTATATTATCATTTGTATCTTTAAACTCAGTATTATTAACTAATGTTTGTAGCTCCATTTCTTCTAGTATCTTACCAAAACATTCATCAGCAAAAGAATTTGAGATAATTGATACACCATTAAAATCGAAGATTACTTTTTCCCCTTTTTTTATACTATTTATTATGTCAGTTCTTATTTTTTTCCCTAATTGTCTTGTTCCTAAAGACTTTCCAAATTCCAAAAACTTTATAATCATAATTTTATCACTCCTTATAAATATCCATTTAAAATATCATCTGATTCATTAACAGAGATTGGAATGTTTTCTTTTCCATCAAATATATCATTAATATCTACACTTTTATTTGTATTTATATTAAAGTAAACAATTAATCCTTGCCAAAATCCAGAAGAATAAGTTTTTATTCTTCCATTATTAATGCTTAATGTACTATTACCTGAATGCATAGACATTATTCCTTTATTGTGTTTCATAAAATTTGAAGTATGATATAAACCATATCCCCTCTTTTGAAACCTTGAATTCTTTTCTTTTATTGAACACTTTAAAGCATCACTCTCATTTATATTTTTATATTCTTCTTTACCTGAATTTTTTAACGTACTATATATACCCAACCCGCTATCTACTATTGCAATTTTTAGTATATTTTTCTGAGGGTAATTTTGAACTACAATGTAACCGCCAATTGGAGATTCTGAATGCTCATTTATATTATCAACAACTTCAAATAAGCAATAATTAAGACAATCAAAAACAGTATCATGTAATTCAATATTACATTTGATTACATTCATTATATTATTAACTATATAATTTGTATTTGTATTGTCTATTCTTGTTATTTCAATGAATTTTCCACTTCCATTATGCCTATTAAAATTTTCTATATAATTATATCCAATTTCATTGTAAAAATTAATTCTTGAAACATAATCATTTTCGTTCAATATTTTCTTTACCACTTTTATTCCTTTATATTCTAAAAATTTAATCCAAGAAACCAGTATACATAGGTATTCAGGAAATATCATGCCATTACAGTCTATGTTTAAATATAAAGTATCATTACTTGATAATTCCTTATATTTATCTAATACATTTAATAAACCTCTTATGTTACCTATTTTACTTAAAGTTATACACTCAATATTCTGAGAATTCATATAAAGCACCTCATTTGCTATAGTATTAATATTATTATAACAAATAAGTTAACCAAAAACATTTTTATTAATTAAATTTATTTACTATTCTATCCTTTTACTTTTAATTATATACAACCTATAAAATATTTTTATATCCCTATGAATATAATTTTATATTTTATCAAAATCTAAAAATCCATTTACGTTTTCAAATTTTAAATTCAGTTACATGTAGAAATCTCTTCAATTTAAAAAATAATCTAAATTGATTATCTTTAATATTTATTAATACATCTTGATATTTATATTACAATAGAATAAACCTTCCATTATCCTAAAATAATAGAAGGTTTATTCTATCTCCACACCTTAAAGGTGTACTATGGCCACTCGCCTTATCTATATTAATATTATTATATCAAGAATCCTTCATAATTGTTTATTTATTAAGATTTTTATCAATTATTGTTATAATTAAACTATCTGAGGAAGTCATCTCTAAGAGATTTTTTAAAGAGATAAGTATTGTTCTAATAATCGCTCACATCTTGCCATTGCTTCGTTTGATGCTAAATCTTTATCTATTGGAAGAGGTTTATTTTCTGATAAGTAAATATCATTAAATTTATCTATTTCTTCTTTTTTATTTATGACTATTCGCTTATCAAATGATACTGTTGCCATAATATCACCTACCTTTACATATTTGGCTTATTTTAAGTATACATCTAACAATTTAGAATAGTCAAGACCATTACTATTATAAAAATAATTATAAATAAATGTACTATAAATTTTACAATTTAATCTCTAAGACCTATCTTATAACTCCTAAATTCATCATCTACAAAATAAATTATATTGTTAAACATAAAGAAGCTATAATCATTTTTCTTTGCCTGATTAGCCATTTTTATTATATCTCCAGTCCAAATATCATCATCATAACTATATATTAAATGTTTTGGAATATTGACTTTATTGAACAATGATTTGTTTTGGAAAATTTCCTTATTTGTATAAAGATAATTAAATTTCTTAATAAAATCTAAGCATTCATGACTATCTTTAAATTTAAGTATTAACTCCATACTTACACCTCCTTAATGTAGAAACAAAAAGATAACCACCTCTCTGTATTTCAAATATTTATCTTTAAAATTAGATATGTCATACATCTGTCATCATTGAAATCACTAGTTTATATTAAAATAATTTCAAATTACCCATTGTATGGTTTATAATAAATATATAATATAAACTGGAGGTATCTCATGAAAAAGAAATCCTTATCTGATTTAGCATTAATAATTTCAGTAATATCAATGATATTAGTAATTTTAGAATTATTAAATATAATTAAAATACCATTAATAGTTATAACCTTATTATTCATAACCCTATTAAGTATCATGACATGGATAAATTATAAAAATAATAAAAAGATACAAATGTTTATTGGAATTTTAATACTTATCATATTTATTATTTTTATAATTCATAATTTACTTTTTAATAATATGTAAAAATATTATATTTTTTAAATAAAAAAAGACAATCTTAATTGACTGTCTCTATTGAATCACTATTTATTACTTAATCTATGTACAAACTTATCAAGAATATTTTTTACTAATAGATTTACTTTCTTAGCATCCTTTAACCAATTTGCAACAGGTGGACTTAAAGTATAATACATTTTTATAAATAGTCTACCTAACAAATGGTTTGCTAATGTATTATCTCTAAAATATCTTAAAGCTAATACTTCAGGTGCATCGTAGGAACCATATACAGCAGTAGCTATATAACAACCTGTATTTATTCCAGGAGCTTCATAGTCTGGTTCATATTTTTTTATATCTGACACTGTCTCATTGTATAATGTAGAAAGTTCACTACGTGTTTTTGTTTGCACTTTAATATATTCCACAATCTCTTGATTTTTATCATAATTAAAACCTTTTACACACTTACGAATTTCATAATACTCTATGATACATTTAATTAGACTTTTAGCAGAATCTAAGTATATATTTCTTAACCCTTCATCTTCTCCAATTCTATAGTCTTGTAGAAAATTAGCATTATATGAAAACATTTTTTTACATTCTTCTAAATTATTCCAATACAAATATATATGATCTTCAGAAGTTTGATCTGTAAAAAAGTATCTCTGAGCATAATTAAATCTTTCAATTGCAACATTGTATAATTCAGTTGTCATTATACGTTTCTGTCTAAAAAGTTTTTCAGTATTAGGATTAAATTTTACAAATAAGTCCCAAGCTTTTTCTATATAATTTAAACACACATCTATATTTAAATCCTCTAAATCACAATATCTTATCTCTGAAACAGCTTTAAAAAATAAAGCATTATAATCATCTGGATTAGATTCTAGTATTGTGCAATAGTAGTCATATGCTTGGCAACAGTTGCCTGCATCATATTCCAATTTAGCTAATTTTGCAAGTTTTCTATATTTATCACTTTTATACATATCAAAATCAGGAGATGATTTTTTTAGATTTATACTTTTTAAATCTATCCTTTCTCCACAATTTATGCAGAAACAAACTTCTTTAGAATTGTCTACCATGATGCTTTCTTTACATTTAGGACACTTCACTTCCTTTTGACCCATAATATCCCCTCACATTCAATATTCTATAGTTAATAGAATTATAGCATATATTGGCATATTATGTATATTTCATACTCACCATTATTACGGCTATATATCAAATCATTTTTATAAAGCCTCATAGGGTTATAAACTATATAATATCTTTAAAATAAAAAAGACAACCTCAATTGACTGTCTTTTAATACATATTTCCATCTATTTAGATTTACGTTTCTTTGTGCTAGTTTTTGTATATGATATTCCAGTTCCAGGTATACTCAATGTGGCTGATTTTCTTCCTTTTGAGTTAACTGACACTCGAGCACCTTTAACACCAGCACTTATTCCTACACTTTTCTTTCCTAAATTTAATTTTACTCCACCACCTAGATTTATACTTTTTCTAAAATTAAATCCCATAGATGTAACCTTCCCTTCTATATTTCAAATATTTATACTTAAAATTATATTTGTCATACACTTGTCATCATTGGTATATCTAACATCTATATCTTTTTACGCTTTTTCTTTTTATATACTACTCCAGCAACTACAGCTGCTGTTCCAGCTCCAACCCCATAAGTAGCATTTCTACTTTTCTCTTCTTCTCTTTTTTCTAACCCTTCATCATATACACCTTTTAATTTAGTTTCAATAGACTTCATTTCATCTGGCACACTAAAATCTTCTTCATTGTAACCTTGATTATATACACTTTCTTTTACTTTAGGTAACTTAACTTTACCATTATCGTATCCTTCTTTAAACCAATTAGAATATTTAACATTACCTATAGTTGATGTGTCAAATTTTTCTCCTTTGATAGCACTCTCAAATCCTTGAGTAGTATAATCATTTTTCAATTGTTCTTGTATTTCATCATAAGCATTATTATAAGCATCTTTAAACTCAGAATCTATATTTTCTTCAAATGTCATTTTTTCTTTATCTTTATTACTGTCCTCTATCCCTTTAGCTTTATATTCTTCTATCTTTTTAGTCTTATATTCATTGTATCCAGTTGAATATCCAGTATCATAAGCACTTTTTAAAACTTCTTTTTCATAAGTATTATTAGGTTTAGCACCTGTAAGTCCTAAATTATATCCAGCCTCTTCAGCTGCCTTTTCTTCTTCTTCTAATTTAGCCTTGCCTTTTTCATATCCTTCTGAGTACTTTGATTCATATGTATCGCTATAATCTCCACTATAACTTGGTGAACTATAGTTTCCTTTATAACCATCCTCATATCCTTGATTGTATCCTTTTTCTCCAACAGATTTCTTTTGTTTTTCTTCATTATTAACTGAAGTCGTTGTTCCAGAACTACTTCCACCTCCAGTATAAGGACAAACCCCATTGTTATGTAAATGAGCTGGATATCCACCACAATGATAGTGATAACTTCCTAAACCAGACTTATTTTTGTTATCACGATGACCTCCTGATGAATCGGTTCTTCCTGAATGAGCGTATGAAAAACTCCCTATACTAATCATAGTTATACTCATTACTACAGCTATTAACTTTTTCTTAAACATAATATATTTCCCCCTAAAATATTCTATGATTTTATTATATCAGTCAATATATTATGTTTAAACCGTTAAAATTCGACAAAGATAAAACATTATTCTATTGGTACACCTAAGCCATTCACTGTAGATTTAAAACATAAAGGAATCTCAGCTCTTACTTTAGTCTCACTTTCAGTCATTATATTTGTTTTTGGTCTAAAATTAGGTTCTTTTCTAGTACCACCTGCACCCCAAACTGTCCCTTTTTCTAATCTTTCCATTGGAAATGCTGAATCTTTACTAAACGCATCAAACCATTTTCCATTATTTTGTATCTCAGATGTAACAAAATTAGAAGACATATCAGTAACATCTACAGCATTTAATAAGTCATAAGTTCTGCCACCCCATAAATCAGGATGCCATACACCGACTGGAGTATAACCAGAATAAACTTGTTTCTTTATTTCTTCTTTCATTATCTCTTTCATTTTTTTACCAACTTCAGGCATAGATGCTTTAATCTGATTTTTAGTATAAGCAACTAGTTCGTCTAATGATTTAAATACCATCTAACTCACTACCTTGTCTTTGATATTATTCATCTTTTCAATTTCCTCAGTCTCTTTAAGTACTCTATCTTGTAATATTTCATTTTTTAACTGACCTAACTTAACCTCAGTATTCATTAATAAAGATGCAGTTAATTCATTCTCTATTTGACCAATATGATACATTACAATCTCTAATTCACTAGATACTTCACCATTTTTCAAATCTTCTATCTCAACATTTAGCTCTATATTAGTCAACATATCAATTAGCATTTTAAGAATATCTTCTTGAGACAATGCTAAATCTGGATTTTCCATACCAGCCCATATTTTATTTAATATCTCTTCTTTAGTTTTCTTATCAGGATTTCTAACTTCTATATATTCTTCTTTTCCATTTTCATCTGTAAATGGTATTATTGCTCTCACTTCATCTTTCATTAATTTATCTACTTGTATTTTTTTCATATTATCATTCTCCCTTATTTTATTATTGGATATTTACATTTAATAGCAACTTTGCAGTTACCAGTAAACTTCAATATATTTACACCTCTTCTTAACCTAATCCACTTTCTATTAACAATATTAAATCTATTCTCTCCATTGTCGTTTAAAACAGTATAGTACAAATTATCTATTGTTATTTTTTCGTTTAATTTCAATCCAGTTATAACTAAACTATCTTCTTCATTATCACTTATAGTAGAATTTCTAATAGTTATATCTCCTTCTTCAAGACATTCAATATCAATTACTGGAGCATATTCTTCATCTACATTAGACACATTATTTAGTTTAATTTCTCTTGTATCCTTGACAGTTATAACCTTTTGAAAGCTTCTATAAGCATAATTTGTATATGGCTGAAACTCTATTTCTAACACGCCATAACCTAAGTGATTAAATTTTTTAGTTATT
This sequence comes from Clostridioides sp. ZZV15-6597, assembly GCF_020657815.1. Taxonomy (NCBI): domain Bacteria; kingdom Bacillati; phylum Bacillota; class Clostridia; order Peptostreptococcales; family Peptostreptococcaceae; genus Clostridioides; species Clostridioides sp. ZZV15-6597. Next base: position 95,564 of record NZ_JAGWCT010000001.1, read on the forward strand.
TTTTTCATTTTAAAATAATAAACATTTTCTATATTATCTTCACTAATAAATTCTTTAAATTCTGAGGTTGTAAGCCATCTACATATATCTTCCAATATGTAATCATTCCACACTTCTGGATTATTGTATTTATCAACTAAACATATCATTACTGTAACAGTTTCTACCTCAGATTCATCTGAAAAATAGTATGGGTTATTATTAAAATTAGCTTCCGACTTCAAAGGCTCACTATAAGACAATCCATAGTTATTTAAAATATCAGAATCCATAGTTACTAAAATCACACCATTATCTCTATTATATCTTCCATTAAAGTAAAAATTTTCTGAATTAAAAATAATACTCATCCTCCTTATTGTTATTTATAACAATACACCCATCAAATAATAACATCTTATTTTTCAACCTATCAGATATATTTGAATCAATTTTATTATTGTTTTGTTCTATATTTCTATAATAAGAACTTCTTGAAATGCTTAAAAATTCACATAAATGATTTATCGAAGGAAAGTTTATTTTTTTACCATCTGGAAATACCAATATTTTTTTACTGGATTTGATTTCAGATGCTTGAATGCTAGGATTATAATTACAAATCTTTAATTCCGCTCCTATTTTTAAATATCTACATATAGTGCTAATGTTTAAATTTAATATATGTCCTATTTTTTTAGTACTTCTAGTTCCATTATTCCATAGTTCCCATGCTTTAACACATAGACTATTCTGACTTTCTTGCCATGCTTTATTCCAGTCTATATTACTTAAATCTAATATATTTCCTAGCGACTTAGTAATATTTTCTTTTAACCAAGCCAACTCAGAATTTCTACAATCTATAACTATATATTTTTTTTCTTCTATTCCATTTTCTATAGCTAATTCTTTTTTAAATTTATCATTGATTTGTTCTTCTTTTAGACTTCTTACTTTATTTTTTACGCCCTTTCTAATCATTTGTTCATAGTGTTGTTTACCATGTGTTTCAATTATTATATTTAATTTCTCTATATAAAAATCATATCTTATATTCTTTGTTATCCATAAAAAATTTAAATTCGATAGTTGTGTAATGAATTTTAAATTTAACTGATTTAATATGCTAGACATAAATTTTTCTGGTACTGAAATACCATCTGAACAATATTCACAATTATAATTATCTTTATTTGAAAACTTAAATAGATTTTTGGGCTTGCTACTAATTTTATTACATCTGGGACATTTGAAATAAAATCTTTTATTTGAATTGGCATATATTAATTTAGGATTAACATTATTTTTATGCTCATCCATATATATTAAATTTGCTATATGTTTATTTTTATATAGAATTGAATTTTCATATTTTTGACAACACTTTGGGCATCTTTGACCTGTATTTATAAAATTATTTGCATTTACTTCATATATGTTACCACAATACTTGTGTTTTATTTGTATAAAAGGATTATATACTATTTTTCCATTTGGTAATTTTTCTCCAGCTCTAAAACTTTTTATGTATTCATATTCCCCATCTTTTTCTACCTCATATCTATATCGGTATTCTATTTCTTCATATTTACATTTTTTACACTTAAACATCTTATCATATCTTATATTATGCCATTTTCTATTTTCTATAAGATTTCCACATTTACATCTCCAATTATGATTATATTCTTTCCCAAAATAAACATTATCAATTAATTCTAAATACTTATTTATTAAATTGTTTACTTCTTGCTTACTCATTCCTTTTCTTATTTTTATATCTTTCAGCTCTATAAAAAATCACCTTCTTTCATTTTTTTAAGTTCAAATCCGATTAAAACCACATTTAAACGTAAAAAAATAACCCCTACTCAATTAAGAGTAGGGCAATTCACTATTTCTTAGATTTAACATCCTTTTCATCTATTAATTCAGCACCTAACATAGTAGCCATTCTAACAGGGCTAACATCTTCATCTCCAACAAAGGCAAATACTACATATTCTTTATTTTCATCTGGTAAAACATCAAGAGTCATATTAAATCCAGATGGATTCTCAGCAGTAAGATTTAATTCTATACTTCTTTGTGCTTTTGCATTTGGTATAGTCATATATAAGACCATATATTCACCATCAGCAGTTTTAGCCATAACATCTGCTTCTATTATATAGTTTGGAGCAGTAGACTCTTCTTTTATTTTTATAACTTTTGCTTTTGGTAGTTCTTCTAAATAGAATACTGCAACTTTATCACCTGCATTAAAATCAGCAGTAGATATTGTTATCTCTGTGTTAGAACCTGTTAAAGTTGAAGTAAACTGTAATTTCTTAACTAAAGATATACCATCTTTTTCTACGCTATATACAGATATACTATTAGTAACTGGTTTTATATTTTCTAAAGTAACTTTCTTAGTACCATCAGAAGTTAGTAATTTTCTTTTACCAACCTTAGCAGATTCTTCAACCATATCAGAGGCTAATAGCATTGCTAGTTGTGGCATTTGTATTACCTCTTGCTCAAGCGATAAACTTGCTGTTATCGCTCCATCAAATGCAATCGTGTTTGCCCCTTTTGCTTTTGCATAAACTGATTCTGAATCCAATTTAAAGTTAAAAGCATTTAAATCTGCTGTATAAAAAAGTGGTTCCCCAGTTGTTTTGTTTTTTACTATTATATTACTTGCATCTTTTATCGCAAATCTCATTATTTCATCATCCTCTCATTTTTTACATAAAAATAACACTGCTATTTAACAGTGCTAGTTTGTATTTTTATTTCTTTAGACCAATGTTTCATCTTATCTGCCCCAATTTGGTATTTAAAAGACCATGCATAACCTAAGTTTTCATTATAATTCTTAAATTGAATTTTAGTCTTATAAATATTAATCAGTTGCCAATAAGTCATTTTTAATATTTCATTTATAGGAATATACCCATCTATATTTTGAACTATATTTATATAATCACATAAATGATATGCTTCCTTCTCTCTTTTCTTTCTTTCCTTCTCTTTGAAGTGTTCAATTAACTTTTTTTCTCTCTCAGAACCAGTATTTTCAATCCATTTATCCTCATCATCTTTAAGACTATTTTTATCAATGCAAAACATTTCTAAAATCAAATCTGATACTAGTCCAAAATCTTCTCTACTTATAAAAGCATTTTTCTTCTTATCATCCGATTTAATTAAAATTCCTATTTTAATATTATTCATATATTCAATATTCTTAATATCAGTTTTATACAATATAGATAAAGATTTTTTTATCTTATCACTAAGTAATTCAACTTTCTCTGAAGAGTCTTTTCTTGATGTTAACATCATTAAATCCAAGATAGGTATGGTATCATATTTACATTTTAATTCAAATGATTCCTCGTTACATAGCTGAGAATAACTTTTCTCAAGTATTAAAAAAGGGTTAACTATCTCTAAGTTAACCATATCAAGTTTAACAAGTTCTCCAATAGTTGGTTGATATATAGTACCCATCATATTATTTAAAACTATTGGTAGTCCTGTAATATAATAATTCTCTAACATTACATATCACCAAAACTTTCAGCAGATACAGTTATAACAAATCCATTGTAATCAGTGCTTAGATTGTACATTTGATATACATTTTCTAGCTTAATCTTACCTATACCAGCTATTTCCTCATTTTGAGTTATAATATCAACTATACAACACACCAATGCAACATCTCTTAGACCATTTGCTGTATCCTGACATTCATCATGACAAACAACACCAATTTCTATCTTTGTTTTTTTAACTGTCCTACTTCCTTCAGAACATGGTCTATACTCTGTCATTATTATAAAAACTGATATATCTGCTTCTTTTAATACTTTTTCTACTCTTCTATTTAGAAATACTTTCTTGTTTCTAAGCTCTTTAACTGGATTTTTTATATCAGGCATGGATAAAATATCTTTTTGGGATTCATCATTATAAATCATAAACTTAGCGAAGTTTTGATTTGACATTAGAGTTGTTCCAATATTACTTATCATCTTGTTAGGGAAAGCCATATAAGCTAATAATATCTACCCCCTCAGTGTTATCTTTTTAGTATCTATAGTTTCATTTGTTTCTTTGTCTTTTGTTAATAATAAAACTTCTAATCCAGAGTACTTAGCCAATGTTCCACTCTGTAACGTGCATGTTTTCTCGTTTTGATTAATTATATTACAAAATTTATACCGCTTGTCTAAGAGCCAATCAACGCCTTGAGCATGGTCTATAGTGTATTCATTTTCTTCACCTAGATTAATAAATTCGTCACCCATAATCTTACTAAAAGGTGTAACTGTATTATCATTTTCAGATAAATCATTCCAAGCAATATTATTTATTGTATCATCTTTTGAAATTAAAGCATCCTGTAAACATATAGCTTTAATAAGACCATCTGCCCCTGTTTCTCTGCCATTATACTCAAAATCATTAACAGATGTAATTCTAAAAACGGTTTTACCAGTTAACATTATTCTAGTGTCAATATCTATAGTCTTAGTTATATAATTACTTCCAAAGTAAAGCTGTCTTTTTGTATCTGCTACAGATGTATATTTATTATCTGCCATACCATCAGAATATAAAGTTAAGTTTTCTACTGAGAGTGGAATTTTATATGTTTGACCTTTATATTTATAATTAAAGAATTGATTACATCTTTTTATTATGAAGTGCTTATATGTATCCATTTCTTTATGTTCTTTAAATATAGTCAACCAATAACAATTATCAAAAAAAAGATAACAACCTACATCTACATTTAAATCAGACTCCACTAATAGATTTTTTTCATCTAGTGACCTTTTATCATTATTAGTTATATCATTAATTGCAACTACAGCTCTTTTAGTCTCTTCTGTTATACAAATTTCATCTATATCAGTTATTGGTACTTCAATACAGGTTGGTGTTTCTTTTAAATATTTCTTAAAACTTAATCTTAATTGTAAAATTCTCTTTTCTTTAGGGGTTGAACAACCAAGTCCAATTCTTTTTTTATAATTATTAATATAACTACTCAATTTTATCCCAACCTTTAAAACCTTTATATGAATACCTTGTTTTATATTTGGCAAGTTGCTCTCTAATCTGAATTTCTAATGAACAAAGTTTTGCTAACATATTAGCACCAGACTTAGTATTATAGTCTGAATCTGTTAACATCTGCTTTAAATTTTCTTCTCTAAGAATCTTAGGTTGAAGCCACCAAATCATCATTCCATAAGCTAATATAATTATTTCATCTAAATCAAGGTCTGAAATTATTTCACCTAAATATTTACTCTTAAATAAAATTTCTTCCTCTGTTTCTGTTTCAAAGGTTATTATGCAGTCTTCTTCTCTAAACTCTATAGTATAATCTTTATTTATTTCATATTCTTTATTTGTAGATTTACCAATTAAATAAATATCATAATTTTTATTAATTTGATTAACAACATATTCTAATTGATTTATTGGAATTGTAATACATGATTCTTCTTGTCCTATTATAGATAAATCTTTTCTACATTCGTAAAAATCAAATGTAGCTTTTTGAAGATATGAATACATCATTTCCTCAATTATTTCTTCTTCAAGTAACAACATCTCCTCATCATTTATCAGAGAAAGAAATTGTTTATATATATCTTTTACTGGCGTAGCCATATCATCACCACTCTTTTATAAAATAGGTGATGTATAACACCACCCTAATCCTCAAATAAGCTTTGTAAACCTAGTCTAGTAGCTATTAAATGTTCCTTATAATGGGAATCAAATTTACCTTTTTTATATAATTCGATTACTCTTGAACCTAAGCATTCTATTAAGCCATAATTAGCCTTTTCTACTAGATTAACAAACTTATCATTATCTAATTTTAATAATATATGATTTATATAGTCTAAATCATATTCATCTAAATACTCATATATATCTTTTAAGTTCAAATATTCTAATATATCTTCAACAGTATAATCATCACTATCAACATCAACTATAGTTATAAGATAGTTTTCAAAATACCCTCTATGTTTATTTGATATCTCATATAAATCAGACAATAATATAAATGTTTTTTCTCCAGCTTTATTCATTTCAAATATTAATCTTTCATCTCTATCTCTATAAAGAACAGTACCAGTATCTAAGTTCATTATCTCAACTTCTATTTCGTCTTTAAGTTTCCTTAATTCACTTCTCAATTGTTTATATGTTTTTCTTGAACTCTTCTTTTGCAATATTTTATTTTCATTAATTTGTTCAATTTCATTTGAAACTTCTTTTTTTGCTTTTCCAGCCATTTTTAATCTCCCTTCTAATATATGTTATTGTATCTTGTACATACCAAATTTAGACGCCACAACAACACCTAGATGCATTTTTCTTGACATGAACATTTCTATTTGTTGGTCATCTCTAACTGCTCCATCAGTATTTTCTATTATTAATGTGTCACCTTCAAATCCTAATTTGATTATCTTCTCATCATTTGGTATAACATATAAAATATTATTGCTTAATGCCCATTTATCTCTCTCAACATCATAATAATTAGGTAATTCTATTACTGGTGTTCCACTAAAGTTTTTAACATATCCAAAGTTCCTCTTGTCGTCTTTATCTAAATCAGCTCCAACACCTTCTATATTTCCTACTGCCTCTGGAGTTCCATATATAGCTACAGATTGTCCAGTAGCACCTTTTACTTTATTAACTATTTTCTTTAAGTCCTTATCTGAATAAGCAGCACTAGTCTTTAAATTAGTATGTACAGATGTGTAAGCCCCTTCCATAGTAGATGCTATTGCTTCTGCTATATGATGTTGGAATGTAGAAGATACTCTGTCTACCATTTCAGACCAATCTATTCTTCCAGCTATAAATCTATCAAACTCTTCATATATAGCTATTGCTAATTTAAATGCAGATGTAGGAACTTTTTTACCTAATAGTCTTTGTCTTCTTGTACTATTTTTACCTTCAGCTATATTTGCAATTCTTAATAAATCAGTATTTTTGACTGTAAATTCTTTTTTATTACCTAAATCAAAGTTTTCTACATCACAAAAATCTGAAAATGCCTCTTCAGTTAATCTATTTACTTTATCAGTTATTGTTTCAGATAATATTTGGAATATCTTATATTTATTTTCAAAGAACGTATATTGTCCCCATTTACCTCCACATATATCTATTATTTCTTTTCTTAATGCATCTTCGCATTGAGCATAATTTTTTACTTTTCCATTTAATATATCATTTGATAAATCTTTTAATGCTATTATATCTATAGCCATCTTTTTTCCACCTTTCATTAGTCATTTTTTGCATAAAAAAAGAACTGTTTCCAGTTCATCTATTTGTTATTACATAAAAGATACATATACGGACTCTTGTCCATTAAAGTTATACAATTCCTCAACTCTTGCAACTACTGAACCTGTAGTTTTTTTTGTCAATTTATATGTATCTGCCTTAAGTTCTAATTCATCTCCAACAGCTACTACACCATCAAAATGTTTTTTAGCTAAAGTCATACATAATCCCTTATGAGGTAATCTAACTCTATCTATTTCACTTGCTTTTAATTCATAATCTCTTTCATCTAATCTTTCATCATATTGAAGTGCAACACTGTCTAAAATTCCAAATCTACATCCTTCTGTTAATTTTTCTATTTTATAGCAATCGTTTCCTAGCTGTGAATCGACTAAACCGCCTAATGCAACTATTGCACCATTTTCTAGTACATCACTTCCATTTTTTGCTGTTACAACATCTGGATATTTATCTATATCACAATTTAATATCGCTTTATCTGCCATTTTTATATCTCCTTTTCTATTTTTTATAAAAAATAAACACTACTTATTTGAGTGTTTTTTTAATATTTGTTCATATGATTTTGTATTTTTATTTTCATCTTCCAATGTAGATGAATAATTTATTTTTGCTTCCTCAAGAATTTCTTCTTTCTTATCTTTTGTACTAAATTTCTTTGTGTTTTCTTTTAACTTAGCATAATCAAGTAAACTTAATTCTTTTCTTAAATCCTCTAAAGATATATCTTTATTTATAGCAGATTCTTTAAAAGTCTTAACTTCATCTTCTGTTAACGAACTAAATTCTGAGATAACACTAGAAACTTCTGCTTTATATTCTTCCATTTCTTTGTCAGCCTTGAACTTTCTTAAACCTTCCAACTCTTCAGTCAGATTTTTTATCTCAGTTTCTTTTTCATTAAATTTTTCAAGTACTAATTCTTTTAAAGTATCATCTTTAGAAAAAGTTTCTATAACTTCTCCTTCTTTTTTCTCTCTCCATTCTTCTATATATGATTTTCTTTTTTCATAATCTAAAACAACATCATCACCATCTATAGAATATGGTATACCATAATAGTTACAATAATTTATATTGTCTTCTAATATAGCTATTTTTTCTTCTGGTAAAATAGTTCTTAAATAATATTCTCTAGTTGTGTATTTACCTCCCCAATAAGGGTCTTCAACCTCAACCATTTTATTTTTTAATTGACTATTAATAGAAATATCTATATCTTCTATTGATAATAAATCATTTTTCTTTTTATCCAATAAATTTTCCTCCTTCCCTTTAAATGAATACATTTCTTTGCAAATATCATAAATTGCTTTTTTATATTTTGAAAAATTACTATATGTATTTATAGATGCACCTTCAATTCCAGGAGCAACATCATCTCCTAAAATAGTAATTCCTAAAAAACTAAATTTTTTAATATTATAATATCCATCAGCCTTATCAACCTCTCCATCTTCAACTGCTATTTCCATACTTACACTTTTTGATTTTGACTCTGTCAATAATTGATATGCTGAATTTGAATAGTGTTTCCATATAAGCCCTGTACAATTTAGATATGTTTTTCCATCTTCTTCTGTATAAGTTATTTCAGTATGGTTTGGAATCACACCAAGCGGTCTTTCTAAGAATTTATACTCTATAGAATAACCCTCATCATTCTTTACAACTTTAGTTATCATATTATGTTCATCAAAATCTACTGCATTTTCTTCTTCATCATATTTTATATATCCAAGTATTGGTATATCTGATAAAGTTGATTCTGCATTATTTATAGTTGATAAATCAAACTTAGTTTTATTTAAATTTTTACCTTCATGTAAAATCTTTAATTTTACATTTAATTTTCTATCATCTTCTTCATTAGAAAATGTCTCAAATCCACATGGAATACTAACTACTTTCAACCTCTCACCTCCTTAAATAAACATTACATCACTAAAACTTATATCTTTAAAATCTGCCTTACTAAAATTAAGTATTTCAGTAGGCTTATTTTCAAATAAATAAAATGATTCTTTACCATATTTATTTTCATTAATAAAAGTAAATCCTTTTTTCATTAATTCGTCTTTTTTATCACTTGTAAATGCAATAATAAACCTTTTGTTATTTATTCTCATCTTTTCTATCTGCTTTGTTTCCATTTGTATCACCATCACCCTTATCTTCATTAGTAGGTCTTCCAGCGTCAGTATTTGAAAATGTATATGAAGCCTGTTTTACTGGCAATAAATCATCTATTTCCATTAATTGTTCTGCCTTATATAAATTAGCAATTTCAATTGGCTCTTTTCCAGTACTAGCTAAATATACTAGTCTACTATCTCCTACACTATTTATATTTTCTCTAAGTTGTTGTGATATCTTAGATTGGTTAAAATGAGTTGTACCAACAAAGTAAAGTTGAAATGCTTTAGATGGGTTCTTTTTATTTAATTCATAATTTATCCATATCTCTATTTCATTTTGAATCCTCATTGGTATTAAACTATCTGCTATAACACCATCTGCAATTGATTCTGTATTTATTTTATCTGAGTTAAAAAGTGCTGTATTGATTCCAGCATTATCAAATATAAATTCTTTTGCTTCTTTAACATAATCATTAATCTTTGATTTTCCATCACTTAGATTAATCCCTTCCATATCTAGTGGAGTTACTGCTACAGATGTCCCTGCTGGTAAATTAGATTTTATATCATTGTAGTAAGCACTTAATAAATCAAATGCAACTAATGGCTCATCATTTTTACCATAAGGAACTTTCCCATGTATTAACTTAATACTTTCAATAATAGCGTTAGAACCCTTTAAATCTTTCATATCTTCAAGTTCCAAAATATCATCAAATAAAAAGCTAAAAAATGGTATTCCTTTTGTTGAATCAATGTCTATATTAAACGCTACAGCATTATCACTTAATTCATAGTACTTATTTTCTATTAAGTCTTCATTCTTCAATTTTCCATCTCTTAATTTTTTATATGCTTCTTGAACTTCTATTGGAAATGCTGATAAAGTCTTCCTATTTATTTTTCTTAAATCAATTCCATACCTTAATACCCCATTTACTTTGGATGTTATTGTACAATAAGAAGCTGGTATTTGTTGCATCATTATGCATTTTGAATCTTCAATTTTATATAGATATACTTCTCCTTGTTCTAATACTTTTTCAGTTATCCAAGGACAAATATGTTTAAGTTGATATTTTTTTAGAAATGTAGCGGATTTAAAAAAAGAGTTGATATACTCATCTTTATCTTTGAATTTAGAAATATTTGCTGGTATTATATAATGGTCAAATGTATTCATGGTTGAAATCATATTTAGAATTCTTTTATATGTACCAGATGTTTCTTTAAGTAAAAGACTTACCTTTTGTAGTAATTCTACGTTTTTGTAAGGGTCTGTCATAGCTTTTCTTACTTGGTCTCTACTTATATTTCTTATCTTATACATTTCATTTGACAGATTTATAGTGTTTTCTATCATTGCATAATTTCTTTGTCTTAATTGTTCATTTAAGTACTTTATTTGGTCTAAAGTATAATCTTTTTTATCTCCTTTGAGTTCTATTATGGTTTCCACCTCCTGACCAGAATGAAATTATTTGTCCACTTTCTTTGCTATTTCTCTTTTTTAATTCTCCATCTAGTAAATTTGCTAGATAATTTCCATATGCTAAGGAAGAATATCTATCTTTCCTTGCTTTTCCCTTTTCTTTAACTTTAAGCCACTTTTGACCATCATTTTTAACAGTTTCTAAGTTAATTAATTCGTTTACAAGTAGCGTAGTTTGTTTATATGGTAATATCATTCTTGCTTGGTCTGTATAATTTTTCTTTGCATATCCAGCTGTACTACTTAACATATCATTTGCTTCTACATCATTTATAGGTAATTTTATTCTATTTTTTAGGAAAACATCAAGTAAACCAATTATACAATCATGATTTATTTGTCCATATGCTTTAATCTCAAATATAACTGGATAATTCTCTTTTGTAGTAAAATTATTATGTAAATGATTTGTATTAGCGTGAGAAAATGCATTATATTCTTTATTTCTAGCATCATCATAATTAACCCTAAGTAAATCAGATAAAACACTTTGTCCTACTCCTTGAGTATCTATAACTAAGAAATCTGCTTCAAAATCAAAGAACAATTGCTTTAATTTTATTGCTTGTTTATCTGGCTTCATACCATTATGAGATTCTATATGAACAACCATTCTTTCATAATAATCTTTCTCGGGCAATAACCTCCAGCATGTATATACTGAGTTATCATTATTTTCTCCTTCTGCAATAGCAATGTCAGCAGAAATTATCCTTAGTTCACCTTTTCTTTTTTGTAGATTACACTTTACTTTTCCATTTTTAGCCGATAATACTTCTAAATCTGTTGGAGGATAAAATGGATTTTTTAATGTCCTACATGGATTTACATAAGATGACTTAAATATTGCATCTTCATTCTCTCCAAAGAAAAGTGATTCCATCTCCATAATCCAAGAAACAGCATCCATTTCTCTTTTCATTTCATCTGCTCTTTCTTTATCCAGTATTCCATGATGAAGAGAAAGTTTATAATTACAATTAAGTACAAATTTATCTCTACCATCTATCATATCTTTAACATACAATTTAAATTTGTCATATGCTTCATGCATCCTAAACCATGCACTACTTAGATACAATTCTTTATTAGGTTCTGGAGGGTAATCTTCATATTTTCCATCTTTTTTAAACTTTAGATTTCTACTTACATTTAGAAATGGCTTAAGAATCCTATCTTGTATTTCTTTTTTTACTAATCTAAACTCATCTACAATAAGAATATTAAAACGAAAACCTCTTGACTGTTCATTTGAGACTATAGCTTCTATAGTGCTTCCATTATGAAATGTCACCTTAGAAAATTTGTTATTATATTCTATCTTTTTAATCTCTCTAGCTAACATAGGAGATTGTTTTACTAATTCTTTTTCTATCTTTTCTCTTATAATAAGTTCTGCTTGTGATTTAGTAAATGCAGCTATACCAATTTTAGAATTTGGATATAAAACAGCTCTACAACATGCATATACAGCAGCAATCCAGCTCTTTGCAAATCCTCTGGCACATATAAGCATTGCATAGTTAACCTTATCAAACATATATATTAAAATACTTTGAACCAAATATAAATTAAGGCCAAAATAATCTATACAAAATCTGTGAGGATTTTCTCTATAAAACTTAGTCCATTCAATTACACCTTCTTCAAAAGCTTTAGTTTTATCTGAATTAATCTCATTGTTATTTAATTTTCTAGTTTTAGTTATCATTTGGATTATCCTCACTAGCTAACTGAAATACTTTTCTCATTTGTCCTATAAACCACTTATTAATATATGTTTTTATTTTATCTACATCTTTAAATTGCTCTGAAGGCTCTCCTATTGGTCTATAATTCTCTATTTTATCAATCCATGTACCCCATGTAATAGTTTCATTTTCTGCTAAACTTGCTTCTTGAATAGGTTTTATATTTGCATCATTCATAAGTTTTGATATTAAGGTATTCATTTTCTCAAATCCTGTAGCGTCACCATTTCTTAGTGCTTCATCACTCTTTAATAAACATTTAGAAATTTGCTCTAACAACATTTTTTCAGCAGGTCTTTTACATTGATATGCAATAGAAAATTCATTAAATTTATTTTCTAAAAACATATAATCTTCTTTTCTTAACCCTGCTCCCCATCTTTCAATCATATCATTACTTATCTTTACTTCTTTTAGTTCAACCTCTATATCAAGTTTATCTTCAATAGAGTTATCAAAAGAAGTTTTGCCTCTATATTTTGAATTTCTATTAACAATTTTCATATATTCATCAATAGAATCTTCACATTTCTTTCGCATAGATTCTTCAGCCAAGTTATCGTCAAAATAAATATCAAAATTGAAACAAAGATGTTTTAAGGCCTTTAAACTACTATTGTATTTTTCATTTAATCTATTAAACATTTCTTTGAAACAATCCTTGCACACAGGTAATCTACCATTATCTAAATATATATCACTATAACTTTTCCAAAAGTATCTCTCTTCATATTTCTCTTGTTTACAACAAGAACATTTTTTCTTATTTACTGCCACATATTATCACCACCATAAAAAAGACCACTAGAGAACCAACCCTAGTGGCTAATAGGGAGATTCAGTTCAATTAAGAGCTGAATTAAGTTTACTTTATAAAATTAACTCAGCTCTTAATAAAATATCTCCATTATATTATCAAACAAATATCATTATCAATATATTAAGTAAAAAATAAATAGTCTAAGAACTTAATCTTAGACTATTGTTTCACTTAATCTTATCGTTATATTTAAATCTGTATTACCAGCATATTTATCTAAAATATCACTAAGTAATACCTCGTGGTCTCCATCTTTTAAATGCTCTACAATCTTCACTGTTCCATCTTCTTCTTTTACTATCTCACATTTTTCTAAGACTGTTCCTTTATTATTTTTCATATATTATCTCCCTTATTTTTTTATTTTGTAGAGTTATAGTTTAGGTAGGATGAAAAAACTATAACTCTACTAGGAATGTATTAATATCTTTATCTGCAAGTGCTTCACTTCCAGAAATTATATTATGAGTTTAAAATCTATATCATTTTCCTCTAACCAACTTTTAGCTATCTTCTCCATCTTCAAGATTTCTTCATATGAAAATCTAGCTAATCCTTTACCTTTTCGATTTCTAACATTAATGCCAAGTTTATAGTTAATGAATCTATAAAATTCATCCCATGCTTTACCAAACATACAACTAAACTTTTTAACTGCTATTGTCCTAACACATTTATTAATAATAGCTTTACTTTCTGTTATAGTGACTGAATTAGTTATAACATCTTCTAAATGAGATATTCTTTTATTTTTCAACCCTATTAACTCAGTCTGTAGTACAGATAATTTATTATGGTCGCCAGAAATTATCGCTTCAAGCATATCTTCTTTTATATTTTGTTCAGTTCTAATTTCTTCTATTACATCATTTACAATTTCAGTTTGTTCTTCTGCATCGTGTACAATATCTAGTAATCTAGTTCTGATTTCTTTAGCAACTTCTGAATCTCTAAGTAACATGCCTATTCTAAGAATAGCTCTTTTAGGTATTAATATCAGACCTCTTGGAGGAATTTTAAAAGTGACATCCAGTCCCTTTTTAGTGTTTTCAAGTACTTCAGCTATATCATTATATTTATATAACTTAAGACCATCTAATTCTAATTCAATTCTATTTCTCTGTATAAGTTTTTTTATTGTATCTCTATCTACTTCATAATACTCAGAAACAAGTTCTACTGTACTAAAATCTGTATTTGCTAAAGTCAATATCTCTTTCACATGTTCCAATACATCTACTCTATCTATATTTCTATCTCTTAATTCTTTATTTTCTATAAGTTTTTCACCATTCATTTTATCAAATCTCCCTTTTAGTATTTATTTAAAAGGAAGAAAGACTTACTGCTATCTCACGACATGTGCTTTCTTCCAACTCTGAAATGATGGATAATTATCCCACAAATTTTATTACAATTATCCATCTCGTGAATAATATATTTGTCTAATGTATTATTTTATTGCATCTTTTAAAGATTTAGCTGCTTTTACTTTAGGAACTCTTTTGTCCTCAGTCTTCCAAGGCTTTTTAGTTCCATCTTCAAGAGTTATTTCACCCTCTCTACCTTTTTGTACCTTAGTTAGATACTTAACCCCCATTAGAGTTAATTCATCACCATTTTTTAATACTTCGTTTCTTTTTTCTTCAATCACATCCAGTATTTCTCTCGCTTTTACCTGTGATATATCCAATCCCTCTGCTACTATTTTTATAAATTCTTTAGTTTTCATATTTTTCAATCTCCCTTTTCTCATATAATTTTCATTTGATAATAAGAGGTTTTATTTTTATCCCCTTACATTATTAATATGTTTTAAGCAGTCCTTTTTTAAAGCACTTTTCCCCACCACTTAGTTACACTCTTTGCAATTTGAGCGATATCCCTTTTTTCCATTCTTATCAAATTTTGATATTAGTTTTATCTCTTCGCATCTACTACATTTTTTATATTTGCCTTTGCAAACAGATATATAATAATAATTATCTTCATAATTTTTCTCATATGTATCAATTATTTTACTTACTATTTTATTTATTTGGCCATTAACTGCTTGAGGTGTTATATTCATTAAATCTGAAATATAGTCTAATGACTTATCTTTTCTATATAAATCTAATATATCTCTTTGTACCGTTGTAAACTCTGTTTTAGCTATGATATTATTTAAATCCATAACAATACATGATAAATCATCTTGTAAATCATTTCCTTTTTGAACTCTTAAAAGTTCTCTTACATGCAACTTATCAAACATATCCAGATAATCCCAGTCAGGGCTTCCTGAATCAGCTAATGGTGCTTTCCAAACAATAGACATTTCTATTAAACTTTTAGCATCTACCATATCATTTTTAAATAATTTTAAATTCTTTCTAATTACTCTTTTAAGTTTCAATTCTTCTTTATTTAATTGTTTGCTCCCTAGCTCTTTATATTTAGCTTTATAGCATTCATAAGTCTCTGAATATGTTTTTATAATTGGGTATTTTTTAATATCTTTAGGTTTGACTTTTATATCTTTTACTTTTTTATAATTATTAGGTAATTGAAAGAATGCAAATGAAGTGTCTTCTTTAAATCCATCTTTATTAGAAGTTTTTGAATTGATGTTTCCTCCATTGACTGTAGCTACTTTATTTAGAAAGGCTTCTTCTTGACATGCTCTTTGAAATAGTTCTTTTGAGTTATATATTTTTATTTTAGTTTCTTTTTGTTTATCATCTACAGCTAATATATAACTAGCTAGTATTTCTAATGTCTTAGCTATATTAGAAGTTGAATATGTACTATCATTTTTATTTAACATCAATTTTATTTTTGATGTATCTTGATGAGTATAATCCCATGTACCATCACTATTACTAAAGGGATTAACTACACCCATATATTCATTTGGATTCACCCCTCTTGACTCACACCACTTAATAAAATTTTTATGCCCCATTATAACCTCTTTACCATTATCATCCACATAATATATTCCATCTTTATCTAGTGGACTATCTGAAGTTTGTTTAAATATTTCTTCCCAAAATTTATCACCGAATTGTCTTTTCTCTTGATAATTTACTCTTGTAACAACAGTCTCGTTTCTTTTTGTAACAGAATTATAATATTTATTGCTATAACTTTTCTCCTTTTCCTCAAACCATGTACATTTAGTTCCTAATCGTTCTTCCACATATTTAATTCTATCTGAACAATTATCTACACTGTAATCTAAATTCTTTATGTAATCTTGCGCATATTTACCATTTATGCTTTCATAAAAATTGTTATTATTATATATCAATATTATATCTCCTTTCCTTGTAACCCATCATCATAGTTTGTATCATCATAATCCCATATTTTATCCTTAGAATCCTCCTCATGCCTTCTATTTACTATTTCATATGAAGATCTTTCACTCATCTCCATATACATATCTATTTCTTTTTCATACTTATCATCTTTATGTAAATTTGTCTCTTCTGATTTCTTTAAATCCTCTAAATATATTAGTTCTATTTTTCCGCTCATAATTCTCCTTCTTTAATTTTAAACTTGATTTGCAAAGATTTGCTTTCTTTGACTTGAATTTATAGATTTGTTATTATTGATATGCCCAAGTGATTATATATCATTTATAAATTTTCTAATTTTAAGATTGGTTTGAAAAATATCTGTACACACTTAAATAATTCTTCATCTGTACCTATTTTCTTATTGTTATAATATACATTTCCATTTTCCTCAAATCTCATTACTTGTTTATCAGATATAATTTCTATTGTACTATTTCCATGAAATCTTATTGTTCCACCTAAAGGTTTTCGTCTAACATCAACACTAAAATCTGTTTTAATCTTAAACACCTCTTTCCTATTTTTATCTAAATAAAATTTAATTTTATATTCAAGGTGTAAACTTTTTACGCCACTTTTTTGCCCAAAAGTAAACTTTTTACGCCACCCCTAAATTTTATTTTTTACCTATTTTTAAACGTTTTTTGCTATTTTTTAGAGTTCATTACCTCTTATTCTGAGACTGACCTAACTAGGTATAAATTAAAAAAAACATAAATTAATTGTTTTCTTTACTTCACTTAAATTATTACCTCTCCAAATTACATAAGGATTTATAATAAAATAATCAGTATTCTCATAAGAGTTTTCAACAATTACATATTTAAAAAAATAATATTTATCTCCATTTACTTCTATATAAAATTTAAGTAATTCTTTTTTAAATTTAATCATGTATTGCTTTGAAGAATCAATATTTAATAACTCACAAATTT
This sequence comes from Clostridioides sp. ZZV15-6597, assembly GCF_020657815.1. Lineage (NCBI taxonomy): Bacteria > Bacillati > Bacillota > Clostridia > Peptostreptococcales > Peptostreptococcaceae > Clostridioides > Clostridioides sp. ZZV15-6597. Next base: position 113,394 of record NZ_JAGWCT010000001.1, read on the forward strand.
TATTCAAACTAATTTTCTTTATTTTTGAAATATCTGATTCGTAAGGATTTAAACATAAGATATTACTCTCGAAATGTATATATGGTATGAGTTGATATATATAGCTTAATTGTTTATGTTGTCTTGGTGTACAATGTTCATAGAGAAATCTACTTGTGTTTATATAGATTCTTGTATACTCTTTATTTTCAAATTTAGAAATTCCTTTTGTAAAATACTTTGGATTTATATAAAACTTATTACTAAATTCATATAACAATTCACTTTTCTTTACATCTATTAAGAAATCTCTAAATGCTCTATCCTTAAGGCTTAATATTTCTTTCATATTTTTCCTATCTATAGGAATTATTTCTTTAAATTGAGAATATTTAACCAATAAGTTTTCTTCTCCTGTATTATAGTTTAAATATGTTGCAAGATATATTAGTCTACTTATATTAGCTCTGCTTATATTTACTTCATTAAATAATAATTCATTTTTTACATAAGCACAAAATACAAAACCTCCTAACTTAAAATTATGATATGGTAACTCCTTTTTACTATTCATGATAGCTTTTTGTTCTGGTGAAAAACTTCTTTTTCTCTTACCAATTTCAAGTACTTCTCCTCTTTTCATCCCTCGATGTTCTACTACTTCTCCAGTTCTCTTATCTGTAACAATAATGTCTTTTATAAATTCATTTCCACTTATTATAAATACTACCTCCTTTCATTTTTTTTAACAAAAGTGCTACCTACACTTTAAAAAGCCTATTTTTCCTATACTAAAAACAATGTTTCTTAAAAAAAGATATTATAAAAGTGATAGCCCAATCGCAAGATAAAAAACATCTTGCAATTGTTCTTCGCAACAAGTTGCTTCAGAAATTTCATTACCCTCTATGTTCTATCCATGTTTTAAGTATAACATATACCTTCTTTGTTCTCAATAGTTTTTTTAAATATCTACCCAAATTTTCTTGAGTAGATATTTTCATTTAATCTGGCATGTTATTAAATATATTTTTAATAATAGGATTTTCTTTTTTTATATCTTTTTTCTCTTCAGTAACAGTTGTTTCTTTATTTATTGTATATACACCATTACCTAAACATTGTTTTAATAATTTATTTTCTTCTTGAAGATTCTTCCACTCTAATATTATTCTTTCCAAAGCTGTATTTCTACTACTTATATTTTTATCACTCTGGTATTTTTCTATTTCATCAAATATATCTTCTTCTAAATAAAAACTAGATGATTTTTTCATATAATATCACTCCTAGAATTGTTCCATACCTACTTCAAATAGTCCTTTAGCTGTAGCCATTTGAGCATCTTTAGAAACTTTGAATCTATTATCAAATGTCATATGTAATGCAGTACCTCCACTTACATACACATCCATTTCGTCTATATTTTTCCACTTAGAAGCTATTCTTTGAGCTGTACTTTCAGATGCCATAATATAGGCAACCTTTTTAAGTTCATCATAATCATTAGAACTATCTATCTCATTAAGCTCTCTTATTATTCCTCTATCTTTTAGTTGCTTTTGAACCATTGTTAATGCATCCTGATTTCCAGCCTCTAATGTGTCTGATAGTTTATCATTAAATACAAAACCTTTTTCAAAGAAAGACATCTCAGTACTTCTAAAACCTATTGAAACCATGCCAACCGCTTTATCTTCATTTACTTTTCCTTCTAATGTATGAAATAATGCAGCGTCTCCTTCTCTAAAAATTGATATATCAGATATTTTTATTTCTTTATGTCCACCTTTTATTTTATCTTTTACTTTAAATGTTTTACCTTTATATGTGTCTACAACTTCTTTTAATGTTGTTTTCCTAAATGATTTATATGGAACGCCCATCATTAATTTTACTTCATCAGCTACAGCTATTTCATTAAGAGCAGCAGCAACTAATATTCTCATTGTAAAAGATACTTTAGAATCATCAGAATTTCTTATAGGTGTTATACTTTCTTTTTCTGCTAATGAACCAACAAAGTAACTTACACTTTCAAAATCTATGTATATTGGATTTTCATATTTCTCAAAATCTATGTTTCTTCCATCACCAAATACTGATTTGAATAAACATTCTTTAACCATTCCATTGTACTTACTATATCCTTTTACGTATCCTCTTCCTATATCTAAGCCTATAACTTGGTAATTTTCTTCCATTTTCATTCCTCCTAAGTAAATATTTGCTAAATATATTATACCATATAAAAACTTGATAATTACATTAAATTTGCACAAAAATTCAACTATAAAATGACATTTTTTAGTTATTAGTTAAAATTAGCACTAAATTAGAACTATATATAATTTAAATTTAAACTAATAATTTATTATTAAAAATTTTTAGTTAATATTTAAATTATCTATCAACTATTTCCAAATCAATAAATCAATTTCTTTAACTATACTATTTATGTTTTTTTAGATGTCAATTTTAATTTTAAGTAAAATATTGAAACTTATTTTCTTACAGACGACATTTTAATTCTAATTTAATAAATCTTCCTATATTTCAAGTTATTTTTTGTATTTAATATTTTTATATGTATTAGTTATTTTTATGTAATCAATACATACACTTTTATTTTATATTTTCCTTGTTGAGAATGTAATTTAAGAGTAAAAATCTAAGAAATATCTTTAGATAAATATTTGTTTTATGAGGAAAATACAGAGCTATTTCGTCTGTAAATCCGTCTGCAATTTTTTTGAAATGTGGAAATGAAAGGACTACACACAAAATCCTATTGACAAACAAGCCACTTTCCATAAAATACCCCCTACTTCATTTTTATTTATTTTAATATGTAAAATACTCTATTTACTTTATTTAATTAATAAAAGTATTACTTTTATCTTATTTTAAAAATCTATGTTTTTGTCAGTAAAAAAGGACATAAAAATAAGTATTTTATGCCATTTTTCTAAAACCTAGTATTTCCAATACTCACAAGAACTTTACTTTCCATTTTGTCAGTAAAGCGTCAGTCATTATAATTCTTAAGCTACAAACCTGTTGTAATTACTGCATTTCAATTTTTAGTTGTTGATGTCTATATAAAATATCGTTTTGCTATAGAATAAATTTTTTTATTATGGGTTATAAAGTCTTACATACATCATTCAGCATCATTCAGCATCATTCAGCATCATTCAACACCAATTAGACTTTGTAACTTACAACCATTGATACAACAGCATTTAAACAAATATATAAATAATATATACTAAAATCTTCACATTTATACTTGTAATATTGTAGTGGTTAATGATATAATAAACTTGTACCAAAATTTAACAGAAAGGAGGTACAATAATGTGGGTAAGCATAGTAGACGTATCAACAAAGTTTTATTGTTAAAGAATGTTCTTATCATAACCTTTAACATAGTGAGTGTAATAAGCTCTCTAATAACTATCTATTGTTTTATTAATAAGTAAAACAATAAGCCTATACAGGAGGGTGCAACCTCTTGTATGGGTGATACGTCTACTATATATTATAACACATTTAAACAGGTTATGAAAAGAGATACGAGAACATGTATATTGTACGGTATTGGTTGTTTAATAGTTATTATTGCATTAATAATAAACATTAAACGATTGTTTTAGGAGGTGAATATTAATTAATGAAACTAGATTTATTGAAACAATATAGACTTGAAAGGGGACTAACACAACAACAATTATCTACTTATATTGATATGTCTTATAGAAGTTATTCAAGTAAGGAGAATGGACAAAGACCTTTTTACATTGGAGATTTAGAAAAGATATTTGACGTATTGAATTTAAGTGACGAGGAAATATTAAGTTTGTTAGATAGAAAAAATGTATAGTTTAACACTCAATAGACTAGGTTATAACATATCTAGTCTATTTTTATATCGCAATATTTTGCCGAAATTTTAGTCATGGCTTTATTGACATATAAGACTTGACATATAAGTCATTTTTGTGTATAATGTAATTAAGGTAAGAGTTAAATCTTATCTATACAATTTAATATTAGGGGGTGACGTTATGAGAATAACTAAAGACAAAATAAAAGAGCTAATCGAGTTGGTAGCACAACTTGAAAAGCTCCTTGTCCAAGTTTTTAAATCACTTGAACATATTTTGATTTCTTTATGTTCTTGTATCGGTTGGCTATTAATACTTATGTACATAGTTAAAAATTAATAACCAATACAATATACCTATATAGATACATTTTTATAGGTATATTGTAACACACCTAATATTAAAAGTAAATGAGGTGATGACATGAGCCAACATGTTAAAACTACGTTGCAAATAGTAAGGATACTAGGTTTATTGTTCTTCTTATATTTTGCACTTAAAGCAATGTATATTGTTTATCTTTAATATCTTTATTGAGTTACTTATACATTAAGTAACTCCTTTTTGTTATAATACTAATGAGGTGATAACATGAAATTAGAAAAATTAATTGATATAAGAAAAGAAAAAAAATATTCTCAAGAGGATATTGCTAGAATGTTAGACATATCTTTAAGAAATTATCACAGAAAAGAAAAAGGAGAAAATCAATTTACAGTAAGTGAACTTGAAAAAATATGTAACTATTTAGATATAGAACCAAATGAACTACTTGACATATAGTAGTTCTTTTTTTGTATAAGTTATCCACAGGAATCCATGTTATAATATTAAGATATCAATAAAACATATAGAAAAGAGGTCTAAGTATGGATACTTGTATAATCAATTTATTAGAAGAATTAAAAACTGATATTAAAGAAATTAAAACCTCACAAAATAAAATAAGTACGGATATTATTGAATTAAAAAGTAATCAAAATAAAATAATAAATCAAATTGACTTATTGAAACTTGTTCAAAGTGCTAGTAATTCAGATGATAACATTAGTATGAAATCAGTTGAAACGGCTATATTAAAAATGGAGAGTAATACAAATAAATTTAATAATAAGTTATCTATTTTAGAAAGTATAATTATAAATAATTGGAAGGAACTTCTTGAACTTAAAGGATTTGAATAACAAGTAATAATTTACTTGTATTTTTTTACTTATGGCAGTATAATCTAATTAAGGTAGTACTTAACACTACCTTATACAATTTAATATTGGGGGGTGTCTTAAATGATAACCAAAGACAAAATAAAAGAGCTAATCGAGTTGTGCCACCAACTTGAAAAGCTCGTAGTTCAGATGATTAAATCAGCCGAACAAATACTTTTTGCTTTAATCTCATTTATAGGCTTGTTATACATATTAATAGATATGATTAATAACTAATAACAAGCTACAATATACCTGTAAATAGTATATTATAGGTATATTGTAACACACCCAATATTAGAATTACAAGAGGTGATATAATGAAGCTTAATAAGTTAAAAGAGTTAAGAGAACAAAAGGGTTATACTCAACAAACATTAAGTACTAAGATGGGTATGAGCATAAGGGCATATGCTTATAAGGAAAATGGGCATAGAGATTTTTCAGTTGAAGAACTAGAACAAATATTATATTACTTAGATATAGACGCAAATGAATTATTAGAACCACATAAAAAATAGACTAGATTATAGCTAGTCTATTTTATTACAACAACATATTGTACAAGCCATTTAAATCCATTCTAAGTATGTTTCAATACGGTTGCTTTATGTTTATATAAAAAATAAGCTAGACATATATACTCTAGCTTAAAGTAGTTTCTTTAATGTGTTTATTTGTTCTTGAACTATCGTTTTACTCTTGTTGTCTAACTCTCTATAATTATTTAATAGTTGTTTTTCTTCTTCTTCTAGTTGTATATTCTCTCTATTGTCTGTAAGACATAATATATAATCTATACTTACATTGTATATATTAGATAATTTTACAAGTGTCTCATTGTCAATTTTTCTTCTGTTTGTTTCATAGTTTTGTATTGTTACATAATGTACGCCTAATAGTTCTCCCACTTGTTGAGTTGAATATCCTTTTTCTTTTCTTAGCTCTCTCAATCTATTCATTAAATCACCTCTTAATTCTAAATATAACATATTATAAATTTAATTACAATTGTATTCAAAACGGTATGTTTTATATATAGTATTATTTAAAACATTTTGTTTTGTTTTTTTATATTTTATATTGACATTCAAAACAATTTGTTTTATAATTAAATCATAGCAAAGGAGAACAAGAAAACACTGAACCACCTCTCAAAGAAGTAACAGGCAAAGAACCTTCTTAAAACTCTAGCTATAAATAATATTAAATAAGTAAATTAATAAAGGTTTCCAATTAAAGCCTATAAAAAATTGAGGTATCAACTTAGTTGCTTCTCTAATGGCACTCAATACAATTTAATATGACATAGCAGTTGTGAGGTACTGCGTTATAAAAAGCACTAAAGATTGAGCATTAAAATTATAGTTTGTACTGCTTGACACCTACATGGTTATAAACTATCTAATATTTACTAGTATAATTTAAACTATTTATTAGATTATTTTAGTAAGTGTTAGAATACAACACTTAAATTATGATATAATAATAAAAGGAGCGTGGTCGTGATGGATGAAAAAATATTAGAACTATTACAGAAAATGAACAATAATATTACTGAAATGAAACAGGACATCAATGATTTAAAAATTGGACAGGTTGAAGCCAACAACAGACTTGATAACATGGACAAGCGATTTGATAGTATAGAAAATAAGCTTGACAGTATGGAAAAAAAACAAGATATTTTATATAATCAAGCTATTGCAACGGCTGAAAATATAACAGAAATAAGAGAAGATTTAGGAGATGTACAAGTCACAACGACATGTAATCTAAATGACTTAAAAGAATTAAAAAAACTTAAATCGGTTAAATAAGTAATACATAAAAAGACACTTGAATTATTGAGTGTCTTTTCTATAACTCTTTAGTATGGTATTATTAAACAATAATATCATTGGAGGTATAACGAATGTATGAGCAGAGAAAAGCAAAAGTATTATTTACTACAAGTGGAGGAACTGCAAGTAAAGGCTCAGTCACAAATAGAATAACAATTCCTACTAATTGGGTTAAACAAATGGATATAACTAAATTAGATAGGGAAGTTACATTGACTTTTGATGGTGAAAAAATAATAATAGAAAAAATAACTGAGTAGATGTAAAATCTACTCAAAAAAACACTTGACTCATTCGGACAGAATGTATTATAATAAAAATATCAAAACAAATAAAAATTTTTAATAAATCATTCGGACAGAACAAATAAAAAAGGAGGACTATAAAAATGAAAAACCTTTATTGTTATTTTGATTTAGAAGCTTTTGCAAGAGATTTAGAACCTTACAAAAGCAGGATAATTGATGACTATATAGATGGAGATGAAATAGAATACTATAACAATATGGATACTATTGAATTTGCTAAACTTTACATTGGAGAATCAGAAAATATTAAATATTTAGCTAAAGAAGTACTTGAAAGATATTTTGACTATGACAAGTATAGAAAAGATTTAAATTCTACTAATACTATCATCAAATAACTAAATTAAAAGTTTTAGGGCGTTCTTTAAAAACGCCACTCCAATAAAAAATTGAAAGGGGAATAAATCATGAGAAAATTAATAATTAAGATAAAATCATTGTTTAAAAAGGATTTAGATAGTAGCTATTGGAGCAATACAGAAAGTATTGTTTCAAAGTATGGAAACAGCAATCAATTAGAATTATTGAAACAAGCTAATAAATTATAAGGGGGGAATAATTATGAAATACATTTCAAGTCTAGGGATTTATATTACAAAATTAGAAGATTTAAGAGATAAAATTGATGATGATTTATACAACTGGATAGAAATACATCAAGATACAGAGGGGTACAAGGATAAATTTGAAGAGTTAAAAGAAGAGTTTGATTATTATACAGATATAGCAAAATCTAATGATATATGTTTTTTAGAAATATCATCATTGTTAGAAAGTAGTATTAAAATTTTACATCAACTTGAAAATTATATAATTGAAACTGATAGATTAAATAGGAAGAAAATTCTATCTTTTATCTCTTCTGTGAACTTAAAAGAAATAGAGGAAACGATTGATTGTAAATAAAATAGGAGGGTAATGAAATGATAAATTATTCTGAATATATGACGGCAACAGATTTAATAAATATATGTGACCTTTTAGAAGGTGAAACAATAGGAGAAGCAGGGGCTTATAATTCTTTAAGTACTAGACTAGGAAATTTAATCGGATTAGATTGGGCTTTAAAAGGAGAAGAATTAAGACAGCAATTAATACAAAATATTAATAATATGATGTATTTAGATAATGAAAATAAAATTCAATATAAAGAATTTTAAGTAATTTAAGTAAAAATAATTAATTTATAGGAGGAAAAATATGAATAATTTAATGGTATTTGAAGGTAAAGAGGTAGAAATATTTGAACTTGATGGGAAGATTTTATTTAATCCGAAACATGTGGCAGAATGTTTAGGAATTAAGAATGTAAATGATAGTATATCTAAAATGAACAAAAAACAGGTTGTAAAGTTAACTAATTCAGATATCGGTTTAACCGACATCCGAAAACTAAATAATGCAGGAGAAAATTTTCTCACTGAAAGCGGGGTTTACAGACTGATTTTTAAATCCAAAAAAAAAGAAGCTGAAAAATTTCAAGATTGGGTTACTGATGAGGTATTACCAAATATCCGTAAACATGGTTCATTTAGTATTAATACTAATAACATAAAAGACGTATTAATGCCAGTAATGTTAAATGGTATGTTGGCAGGATTTGAACAATTATCAATAGAAAATGATAAAAAGATAGACACTAGATTTAATCAAATAGAAAATAAATTAGATATGAAATATGAGAGACAAGATAGACAATTCCAAGAAATGAAAGATATGGTAGGTTTGAAGACTAAAAATATAAGAACATTATCAACATTGCTAAAAATAAGATTATCAGAATTAAAAGGATATAATGTAAATGCTTACAATTATGACTATAGAACTGTAGTTACGAGATTATTTTCAATATACAATGTTGAGAAATGGGAGGATATACCTATTGTTAAGTTTAATGAAATCCATGCCATGATAGATGGAATAGAAAGTATGGAAGATGTATATACTTGGACTCATTAGGAGGGTAATATGAGAGATGAACTGAAAAGGTTAATTGATTTGTTGGATGATGGTTTTGTGAATATAGTATATTCTTTTGTATCTGTATTTTTTAGAAGATAAAATAGGATATAGTCAGTCAAATATTAATTTTAAAAAATATATAATTTATCAATTTACTATTATTGAACAATAATACTATACATTTATTGATAATGATAATAAAATGATAAAAACTAAAAATAATTATTACTTGGAGGTAATTAAAATGATACACGATTTTAGAGGAAAGTTATTAATAAACGAAAATTTTAATTTTGAAAAATCATTCTGTGGTGATTGGTATTCCTTTTATACTTGGGTGGGTAAGAATGATGAGTTGTTCATTTGTGGAAGTAACAACTACGAAGACAACAAATTCAGAATAGAAACAAATAGAAAATATCTTGATGAATATTCTAAAGACATATTTGATATTGAAAGTTATGTAAATAGAAAATTTAAGGAAAAAAGAAATTAAAATTATATTTTTAATAGGATATATGAGTTATCAAATCGCTATTATTATAGCTATATTATTATAATTCAAATGATAATGATAGTGATTTGATAAAGAGGTTTTAAAGATTATAAAAATCAAAAGGTATAAATACATTAAGATGATTTTCAAACAGCTTATATAGGCTTGTACGAAGTCATAATTATAAACTAGGAGGGTATAAAAATGAAATTTAAAAATACAGTTATGGGAATGTTGTTAGGTTTAATTATTGTAGGAGTTACAGGAGTAACAAAAGTTAAGGCTGCCGAATTAGATAATTTTTATGTAGATTATACAGATAGAATTGTAGAAGTTTTAGAAGATGAAAGTATAGTTTTATATGATACTAAAGAGCAAGTTTATAACTTTTATCCTGCATGTTTAGGTGACTGGAACTATAGCTTTGACAATAAAGAAGATTTAGATAACGCAGTTGCAACTTATAAGGAGTTATCAAGCAATGTAAGTCACTCAAATAATATATATGTGGTTAATAAGTTGAATAACAATGGAAACATTAAAATATTTTTAAGTGATGGAAGTTCAATTGTTTATATAAAACAGGATAATAAATATTGCTTTTATCCTTCTTGTATGGGTGACTGGTATTTAATATTAAATAGTGAAGTTGATTTAAATAATTGTGTTAATACTTATATAGAATATTATTATTCCTTGTCAACTGGAGGTGGCACAAATGAATAATAATGATAAGTTATCTATATTAAGTCAATTAGAATATATAGAAAATGATATTGATGCAAGAAGTGAAATGATTGAAAAATTTAAGGACTTATTGGTCAAATATCCAAAGAGTAGAGATATAAGAAGATATATAAAACAACAAACTCAATTTTTAAATGGTATTAGATATATATATGATAATTTAGATATTTTGAAGAATATAGTAAATAATGACAAGAAGTGAGAACGTTACTAGACATAACAATGTCTACTGAATGTAAAAAGGAATTCATTTAGTCAATACAAAGTTATTATGTCAATTTTTAATTAGATTGTAATTTAACATAAAAAATGTAGTTACTATTTGAAAACTTATAATAACTACATTTAATAATTTAAAAAGGGAGATGGAAAAAGTGAATGAATTAAAAATCAAAGGAAAACAAAAGTTTATGAATTTAGAAATACCAGTTATAGAAGGTGGTTTTGGTAAAGATAAAAAATGTATGACGGATAAGACTATATCAGAAATACATAATCAGCCTAATTTTAAGATAAGAGAGAGGATAAAAGATAATATAAAAAGATTTAAAGAAGACATAGATTATATAGATATTAAACGTATCCTTGAAACGGATACGTTGATAGAGTTAGGTTATGCCAAACAGTCTATAACTCAAGCTGATAATATATTTCTATTATCTGAAAGAGGTTACTCAAAACTAATTAAGATAATGGATACTGATTTAGCTTGGGAGATTCATGATAAAATAATGGATGAATATTTTAGTATGAAAAAAAAGTTAAATGACCCTTTTGAAAACTTATCTCCAGAGTTAAAAGTTATAATCAAACTAGAACAAAGACAGGCAGAACTTGAGTCTGGTCAACAGGAGTTAGAAGAAAAAGTTAATGTCCTATATGATTTTTCTACTATAGACTACAATCAACAAGAAACTATTAGAAGTTTGGTAAATAGAAAGATAATACAAGTATATCAATGTTTAAATTTTTCAGCTTATGAAGATGCTAAATTAAGAAAAAGAGTATACTTTTCACTATGGAAAGATTATAGAAAAAAATTTGGTGTTAATAGCTATAAAAACACTGCTAAAAAGAACTATGACAATGCAATTAAATTCATAGAAAATTGGGAACCTAATTATGATTTAAGTAATGAAATATATATGTTTCAAAAAGTTAAAAATATATAAGAATAATGATTGGAGATTATTATGATATATTATATAAAAGATATACATACTATAAGTCTATATGATGCTTTTAGATGGCATACAATGGGATTGTCATTCATTATTAAAGCTGGTAAATTTAAAGGTTTTACAATATAACTAAATAATTGAGAAGAGAATTATGATAACATTCTTTTCTCAATTAATTATCATTACTAACAAATAAAGTTCAAAAGATAGTGTAAAAGATAATACATTTTGTTAATATTAGTAATATAAAATAAATTTAAAAATGGAGATGAATATATTGATTGAAAATAAATTTATAGAAAAATTAAAATATACTAAAAACATACCAAACTCTTTATATAAAGACTTAAGACATAATTTTTTATTTCATTCAAATAAAATAGAAGGAAGTACATTCACAAGTGAAAGTTTACAGGATTTAATTGAATACAACATTGTAAAAGGTGACCATACTTTAGATGATGTTATAACAACAGTAAATTCAAGCTATGTATTTGAAACTGTAATAGATACATTGGGTGAATACTTAACTGAAAAGTACATAAAAGATTTACATGGTCAACTTATGTATAATTCAAATATTCATAATATGGGGCTATCTGGTATATACAAAAAAATACCAAATAGAATAATAGGAACTAATAGTGTATTAGCCCAACCATTTGAAGTGGAACCAAAGATGTTAGAACTTATTGAGTGGTATAATAATTTAAAAGATATTACATTAAAAGACTTAGCAGAATTTCATTATAGATTTGAAATCATTCATCCTTTTCAAGATGGTAATGGAAGAATAGGAAGATTTATATTACTTAAACAAATACTTGAGAATAATTTGAAATTGATTATAATATCGAGTAATACTGTAGATGATTATAGACAGGCTTTAAAAGGTTGTCATAATGAATATTATAAACCTTTAGAGCAATATTTTGAAAGTTTAGATGACTACAAAGAAAAAAATAAAGATTTATGGAATTTTTAATTCTAGGAGAGGACTGTATAAATCAAGTAAAATCTGAATAATGAACAGTTATCACATTTATCGTGAAATGATTTTTATTTTATAAATTTATATAGGCGTTTGCTATTTTTCTTCTGGAAGATAGAAACGTCTTTTTTATTGATTAAAATGAATGTTATAATTATCTTTATACTATGAGAAAAGGACGTGATTTAATGAACATAGCAGATTTAGAAGATGAAATTATATCTCTTGTTGACAGTCAAAGAGAAGATGATTATTGGGACTTCAAGCAGTGTTATCATAAGAATAAAGCAGATTTATTACATGATATTATTTGCATGGCAAACAACAGAAGTAATCATGATGGTTATATTATTTTTGGTATACAGGATAAAACATTTAATATAATTGGTGTTGAAAAAGATGAACTTAAAAAAAACCAGCAAAACATTATTGATTTTTTGAAAAGTAAGTCATTTTCTAATGATACTAGACCTAAAATTAATCTAGTAACTTTGAATATATATCAACATTCTGTTGATGTCCTAATTGTCTACAACACCTTAGAAACGCCTTATTATCTTACAAAGGACTATAAAGATAATAATCGTACTGTCAGAGCAAATTATATTTACACACGCGTTGGAGACACTAATACAGATATAGATAAAAGTGCTGACAGTAATCATGTTGAATATTTATGGAAAAAGAGATTTGGTATTCACTTGACACCATTTGAAAAATTAAGATATATTCTATCAAAAAAGAATAAATGGAAAGTTACAGAAAATTTTAGCTATTACATACAAAATCCCGAATATACTCTGGTGAGGAATATTGATGATAACTGTAGATGTTCATCGGAATTCTATGCTTATAATATGACAGATACTAATGTAATCTATGGAACTATTAGTGTTAATTACTTTGGAACAAAATTATATGATAATCAAACTGTATCACTGGATGGCGGTAGATATATTACAGTAATACCAGAGTGGGGAACTATAAGTCAAGATAAATATCATCGTAATACCGATTTCTTTAAATATTTTGTAAAAGACGATATTTCATATGATTTACATAGATATCTTATTAACATGGACAGCTATGAAGCAGTTTATGCCTATAAAAAATTTATGGAAGTAGTCCTTTTATTTGAAAATAATTATGAAAAAAAGTGTTTTATCATGTATGTCGAAAGTAATTTGGATTTATTTGAAAATATTATATCTAGTAATAAAGATAATTATAATTATTTAGATATTGAATCACCAGAAAAAGAACAGGTCATTAGACGCTTAAAAGTGGCTAAAGCTCTTAAGGAAATGCAACTTAAATTTTATGATGCTAATAGGAGCAAAAATGAAGAAAGATAATGTGGATAGTATGTCTAAATATCTTTCAATTTTAGAAAAAATGATATTTCAAATTATATATTTTAATTAAAGAGAGGTTAAATTATGTTAGACAAATATATACTAATGTTTAAAGATATTTCTATAGGCGATTTTATTTATGATGAAGACAAAGATAAATTTAGTTTTAAATTGTATGATACAGTAGATAATATAAATTATTTGCCACCACTGTTATATGATTACACAGATTTGAGACTAGATTATCGGCCTAATGATAAAAATATAAGAGATTTTATAGGGGATAGAGTTATGCCAGAAGAGAGACATGGATTGAATAGTATCTTGGAAGGTCTTGGATTAGATTTCTATGACCCTTGGGAGATATGTAAAAAATGTCATGGTTGTTCACATGAAGACTATTGGTGGCTTAAAAAAGACGGGGATAATTTTGATTGGAGAGATTATCATCAAATTAGTTAATAGTGATTAAAATAACCATTTTAAAAGGAGAAGAAATGTTTAAAACGTTATTTATTGTATTAGCAATTTGTGTAGTTATAAGATTATCTATTTCAATATTTAAAGATTCGTTAAGATTTTTGAATATGTTTGATAGTAAAAAAGAAAGTTTTGTTGGTTGGCTTATTTTAGTTGTATTGAGTTTAATTATCTATTGTTTAATAGATATAATATTGTAAAAAAATGATATAGTTTAGAAATATATGTAGATAAAAGATAGAATTAAAAGATGAACATAGTATGACAATCGTAATCTCATATAGTATACTTAAGTTGAGGTGATTACATGACTTGGAATGATTTAAAAAACAATGATATAACATATATAGTTGAATATATTAATAATAAGTTAAATAATAGTAAGAGCTTAACTAAAGTTGCCATAGAGCTTGGTGTGTCTGAAAGTAGTATAAGAAAATATCTCACTAAAAGAGGTTATAAGCGTATAAATGATGAGTATATATTTATTGGTGACAATAGTATGACAAAGGTAGTAAATAGTAAATCACAAAGTAATAATGATAATATATTTAATATGACAATAGAAGATGACAACAGTAATAACGTAGTAATTGACAATCAATTTAAAAATAATATAATTTCTTTAGCAAAAGACTATGACAAGATACAGAATGTATTAAATTGGTTTGAGAATAAAGAAGATACAAATGTAATAGAGGTTGTACAGGATGGTATTAAAATTGATTTACCTTCAAAAGATGCTATAAGGACTACAGTTAGGTTGAATAAAGATGCATGGAACTTATTTGATGAGTTTTGTGAAAAATTTAGAGAGTTTAATAAGTCTGATTTAATGAGTATGGCATTACTTGAATACATAAAAAAATACGATAAATAATATTTTGTATTATTGTAATCATTACTATTTCAGGGTAATAACTATAATATAAAATGGAGGTATTATTATGGTTGATAAAATAACAATAGATGAAGTACTTGAATTTATAAAGTCAAAAGGTTATATATATAGTCAAGAAATCAGAAAAGAATTAGATAATCTTTGTCCGATTTCTGATAATGAAATAGATAGGTGCATAGAAGAAAATGATGTTGTATTCAGAAGGTTGGCAAGTAAATGATTACACTTGAATAAACTCGTTAAATATGTGTTTTGTGTTATGTAGATATAATTCTAAGAATTTATTTTAATATAAATAAAAATGACAATAAAATCGTAGTTTTAATTTAAATAACCTCATTATTTTGAGGTTATTTTTTTATTTTCTATTTAAAACGGAGAAGGTAAATGTTATAATAAATATATATAATTAAAAAAAGGATGTATGAATTTATGAATTATAATTTAAAAAATGAAAATGTATTATCAGAGCTATTACAAAATGAGGATGAAAAAACAAGGATTGGTATACTCAAAGTTTATAAAGTGTTAATATTTTGGTTTGCTAAAGAAGGAAAGCTTGTTGAGGAAGGAAATGACTATATTGTTGAGATAGTAGATAATGATAAAGAAAAAATTGTAAAAGATATGAATCAGAATAAAACATACAATGCTATAATGGCTATAATTTTTAAAATTAATAAGATATTTAAAACTTTAAATTACGATATTCACTTTTCTAAACCAAAAAATTTAGTCGCTGAATTTGATTTATCAAAATACCTAACACAAGATGAAGTCCTTAAGGTATGTAGTAAGTTAACTAATGCACAAGATAAGTTTATAATTTATGCAGCTTTTTGTGGACTTATTGGTAAAGATGCTGAAGACATAAGGGGTATAAAAATAAAAGACATAGATTTAGAAAAAAGATTAATAAAGTTAAAGGATACAGAGTTTAAGCTGGACAAGTTCTTATTTGATTTTACAAAAGATACATTGGAACAAAAAGAGTATAAACAATATTTGGAGCAAGGCAGTAATGCTGCTGAATTTTATCTATTTAATTCTAATTCTGAATACTTAATTAAAACTAAACCAGATGCTAGATATGGAAATGGATTAAAAGAGATGGGATATTCAACAATTCGCAAAAGATTACTTATTATTAATGATTATTTAGATAATAAAGTACAGTTGAATTTCACTAATTTAAAAATTTCTGGTATTATGCATCAAATGCAGCTAAATGAAAAAAAATATACTCAATCTGGATATTGGACTAATAAAAGCTTGAAAGAGTTTAAAGAGGATAACAATTTAAACTTCAAAATACAAGAAGTTCTATCTATTTATAAGCAAAAATATATTAAGGAGTAACCTTATGAGTAAAGATGTTAAAGAAAACATAAGTAATGAACAAAAAGATTTAAATAAAATAAATTTAATCTATCATATTATATATGATAATGATAGATTTAAAATGATAACAAGAAAATATTTTGAAATTTTTAGATTAAAGGGTATGTCTGCTGAAGAAATAAGTTTAAAATTTGAAGAATTTCTATATTCTCTTATTTCAGATAAGTTTAAAAAGATAAATACAGTAAATGATGTTAAAAAATTAAGAAATCAAGAGAACTCATCATCATTAAAACTTAAGAAGAGATGGTCTGATATGACTTTAGATTCTCTAAGTGAAGATACTAAATCTTCAAGAAAAAAAAGCAGTAAATACCTAAAAAAAGAATTAGAAATTGTTGAAAGTGAATATTTAAAAAATGGAAGAATCATTAGTGCTGGAGTAAAAAATCCAAAAGAATTAAAGGAGCAAAGAAAAGATTTTTTAGATGAGTGGAAGTCAAGCTCTAATTATAACATATGTGATTACCCATATTTACAAGAGTTAAGTACTAGCAAAATAAATTCCGCATTTATACATGATATACTAATGTGTATAACAGAAGTACTAAAAGATGATTATGATTTTGATATTAATAAAATTGCAATCAAAACTCCACCACATATTTCACCTGGAATTTTTTTACCTTTCACAAAAGGTAAAAGATACTCGCACTTGAATGTTAAAAAAAATGAAAATGAATACATGTCAGACGACTATAGTGCTAAGAATCTTTCAGGTAAACAAATGAATTTTTTCTATAAGTTTTCAATTGGGCAAGATGAAAATATTGAAAATCTTAAACTAGAGCTAATAAATCCTGATACAGAAAAAAGGGCTTTGCCAAAAATATATTTAGATAAACAAGACCTTGAAATTATTAGATTTGTTTATACTTATAGCCACATGAACTCATTTTCATTTTATTTAGGCGATTTAGTAAAGTACTTAGGACTTTCAGATGGAAAAAAGAACTATATTAATATCAAAAATAGACTCTTAAAATTACCTTATTATACTTTTTATTCGAATCAAACTAATGATAAAGGCGAATTAAAGTATGAGATTAGTTTTAATTTGTTTTCTAGTACAACAATAGTAAATGATGAAAACAATAATAATAGAGAGTTGGTTAAAATCACAAAATCTTTTATTGAAGAAGTCGAAAGAGTTAATACAGATATAATGTATAGAAATGAACTTGAAAAATTACAATTAACACAGTCAATTAATCTAGCTTATTTCTTAGAGGGTAGAAGGTCTTTTCTTATATCTTGTGGTGAGGATATAAAAAATAAAAGTTTTAGATATGACATAGAAGATTTAAAATTTGATGTTCATCTTAATAAAAGTAAAACAGTAAAGCAAAATATGGAGTATTTAGAACTAGGTTTTAATGAGATAAAAGAAAATCAATTTATAATTAAAGACTATAAAAGAGGAAATTCTTATTTTGATGTTTATTTCTATGAAGATTTTGAAAAAAGAAAACGTCTTATAAATAATACTATACTTTCTTTACCTGACTACATGATAGAAAATAAATCTTAAAAATGGCCATATATTCTCCGTACTTAACAAAAAATGTCGAATTTATTTTAAATAAACTTAATAAAAAAAGTAAAATGACCGTATATCTTCCGTACTTAACAAAAAATAGATTTTTCAAAAAAACTAAATGACCGTATATCTTCCGTACTTAACAAAAAATAGACCTTTTTTTAATTATTTCCTTGTCGAAAAATTTTTTTTGTAACATATTTTTTACTTTTCTTAGTAATTTCAAATCTCACGTCTTCTGAAATCACTATGTCTGAGCTAAATGACCGTATCAGCTCCGTACTTAACAGAAGACGTTGAAACCACTCTATTTGAGCTAAATGACCGTATCAGCTCCGTACTTAACAAATATAGACATAAATTTATTTTTTGGGTAAGATAAATTTGAGTAAAAGGAATCATCGCCAAAATGGCTATATCAGCTCCGTACTTCTGAAATTATTGTTTTCTAAAGGAGAAAATTATGAGTATTAAATATAAAGATAAAGAATTCGTACTTGTAGAAAAAAAGAATATAAATGAATTAGATAGCTCTAATATAAACTATATCGACCTAAAGGACAAGCAGTATTATGTAGTTACACAAGGTAGAAGAAGTAAGAGATTTAATAATGAAGAAGTAAGAGAGATAAAAAAAGATTTAGATAATGGTATGAGTTTAAGAAAATGTGCTGAAAAATGGAATTGCAGCAAAACAGTTATCGGAAATATAAAACAAAATACTTATTAGTGTCCTTTTATTACTTTGTGGACAGTTATATGTTATAATATTCTTATAGTGATTTTAAATGTTAGAAAATTCAATAAGAGAATATTTTACAGATTGTTTATGTGTTAGAACAATTAATGACAATGTGACAGATTTAGAGAATAGAATTAACAATATATATAATTGTTTAAATAATACTTTGGATGAAAATCAAAAGAAACTATTTTTTGAATTTGACGAGTTACAAATAGAATTGAAACAATTAGAGATGTTTCAAAGTTATAAAAATGGATTAATAGAAGGTATTAAGTTTATTTAAAATAAAGAAAGGAGGATTATAAAATGCAAGAATTAAAACCAGTTGCTAGAATATCAAAATTAAAACTAAAAGATATATTAGATGTTTTTAAAACTTCTATAAGAAAAGTAGAAAAAATAGATTATTCTGCTTGTAATTCTTGTGCAATAAAAAATAATCCTTCTTTTGATAGTAATAAATTAAATGAATTTTGTTCAAATTGTCCTAAATTAAAAACTATATCAGAGTTTTCTTATGTTACAGAAAAAGAAACAGAATTAGGTATAATAGAGATTATAACTAATGAAAGTAAATGTATGGCTTTAAGTAAAAGTGCTATAAAACAGTATTTAGCATATCACTTTATAGTATCTAATAAAAATTATGTTAGAAAATCAGTATCATTCAGAAATATAGCTGATATATGCAATGTTTCTGTTGTTACAGCTAGACATAATCATAATGTATTATTACAAGTTGGATTAGTTTATTCCACAGAAATAAAAAGAGGTAAATTCGATATAGTCATAGATGAAGAGTACAAAAATCATCTTAAAAAAGAAGATGGTGGAAAAGGTTACTTGACTATGTCATTGGATACTTTAAATCACTTGTTAAGTTTTGAAAATGTAAATGAGTTAAAACTTGAAATTAAAAAGTTAATTTGGGCTGATGCTAAAGGAAGTAAGTTAGGTAAAAGAATACGATTCAAAAAAGATAATCTTATCTCTATACTTCCAGAATACATAAAGAAATCAAACAAACGTACAGAAGCCTTTTTAAGAAGTTCTAAAACTTTATTTGATATAAGTAATGATACAATAGATACAAAGCGTTATGAGACGAAAGAAACTATCTCAGAGAAATATACAGAACCAATTAGAATACAAATCTCAAAATTCTTCGATGATACTGGTTGCTCTTTGAGTTCTAATTATAGTAAAGTGTTATCTCAAATAAATTTAGATAGATATAATTTATTTGAAGAAGATTTAAGAAGTAAATTAGAGGCGGAAAAAGATATTATTATAAATGACTTAGTTGGATTATCAGTTCAATATGGAATTAATAGAGTACTAATAGCATTAGATTATATGTTTAACAAATATACAGTTGACGAAGAAGACACAAACTATAATGAGATAAATAATCCTGGTGCATTTATAAGAACACTAATTGTTCAAAGCATAAATAAGAATGGAAGTTTAGCAATAGCAATTTAATATATGGAGTAGTTCAAAAAAATTGATTTTGACTACTCCTATTAGTGTTTGTATTCAAATAATAAAATACTTAAATAGAGCTATAAAGAGTGTAAAATCTCTTATTAGCTCTATTTTTTATGTTTATTTTAATTAAATTATATACACAATAGAAAGTTTTTTATACATATTAATAACTTAATTTTCCAATAATAAAATATAATTATTCAATTTACTAAGAAACTTATTATAAAAAAATAATAATACATCTACAATATATTATTATTAAAATCTATATTTTCTTGTCT